>CAMKZP010000120.1 GCA_946477805.1 uncultured Enterobacter sp. | reverse complement strand
TTCCGTGCCACGGTTTTGATACTCCGCCTGATGCCGCGCCTCTTCTGCCGCCGCCTGCGGCACGCCGAAGAAGTTATTCGCCCGGAAGGTCAGGGTCATGGCCGGGGTTTTCCACCGGGCGACGTCCGTGCCATAACGTGCTGATAGCGTCTGCCAGGCCTCATCAAGCGCGGCCAGCACCACCTCGTTTTGCGGCTTGCCGCCAAAGAGATCGACCGCCTGTGGGATCGGCGATTTATCCCCCTGTAGCGCCTCGAACAATATTTTCGCCCCGACGCTGATGTTCAGCGAACCGGTAGGCCCGTCCTGCGTCGTTTCATACCCGCTGGCGCTGTACCACTTGCCAAACGGCGCAGGCACTGCCGCCACAACCGTGCGCTTTAGCATGCTCGCAAGCCACGCGTTGAGAATGGCAGAACCCGGCTGTTGGTACGTTTTGCCGTCTCCGCTCAGCACGTTTTTGCCATCCCATTCCGCCAGCCGCGCCACCATCTGACGGCGCGGATCGTTCTCCGGCAGGCCGGCCGTCGCGCTCTGCAGTGCGGGTAAGAAGAGCCGCAGGTTGAGATCCTGACGGCTGGTTTTGCGGATAACGTCCCAGGCCTGCTCTGCGGTGAAACGTGGCTGTTTATCAAGGATCAGGTCAATCTCCGTCACGCGATCCGCCCCGCCCCACAGGAAGGCAAACAGATCCGAAGCCGGATACTCTTTTTGCGGCGAGTTGTTCCAGTTAGCGATATAGCCCGACTGCGGGTTATACACTTTTGGATTGGCATCAAAAGGCAGCACGCCCTTCCAGTCCCACCTGCCGGTTCCGGGAACGGGAAGACGCGGGTCGTGGCCGGGCTGCCTCCGGGGATAAGCGCCCGTATGCACATAGCCGATGTTGCCGTTGATATCTGCGTAATACCAGTTGATGGTTAGCGCCTGTTTTGCCGCCTGCTGCGTCCACTCCTGCCAGTTTTTAGCCTTCATCTGGTGAGTCCACGCCAGCAGCGACGCCACCTCTTTGCCATCCCACGCCCGCGCTTTGGCATACGCCGTCTGAGTTGCAGAATCGGTCTTGATCACGTTGCCGTGCAGCGTTCGCCAGACGGTAAAGGTTTCCGACTGCCCGTCTTTCACCGCAATGGTCTCCTCGCGGCTCAACATCTTCACCCATTCACCGTTATGCTGGTAATAGCCCGGTTTTTTAGCCGAGATTTTCTCGGCATAAATATCGACATCATCGCCGAAACCGGCGGTTGAACCCCATGAAATGGCACCGTTGTGCCCAAACACCAGCCCCGGATAGGCAAACGGCGTATTGCCGGTGACGTCATATCCCGCGCCGTGCAAACCAATGCCGTAGGTATAGGCTGGGGCATACCAGCCAAACTGCGGGCCATTGACCATTATCGCCTTCGCATTCTGCGCTTTGTTTTTGCCAATCACCCACATATTGCTCGTCGTGGGGTATCCCGCCGGACCGTTGGCACCGCTTTGGGCAAACTGCGCGGCGACGGTTTCCCGGTTCTGAGTGGCCGTTAACGCCAGAAGCGCGCCGTCAGCGCCTTTGGCCGGCCTGTCGAGCATCGGCGCGGGCTGGTCGTAACGCGGCAGCAGCGCCGTTTGGGCATTTTCCAGGTCAAATGCGATCGGGTAATGGCTCTCCTGCGCGGCAATGGTGGTGGGCGCAGACGGATTAACCAGCCATTTCAGCTGGTTAAACACGGCCATGCCTTTCTGCTCGCCGTATTTGTCCTTCAGCGACGTCAGCAGCGCCAGGTTGTCTATTTCGCTGGTGCTGTCCGAGAAGCGGTTCGCCATCGTGCCGACAAACACCATCGCCACGTCAAACGGCTCCCAGCGCTTCGGGGTAAAGCCGAAGGTCGTAAACTGCGCAGGCAATAGCGCGCCGGGGTCAGCGTTCACCTTATCTATCCACGCGTTCATGCCGTCGGCATAGCCCTGCAGAATGGCTTTATCGTCTTCCGGCAGCGCCGCGATTTGCGCCCGAATGGAGTCTGGCCAGTAGTTTTGGCGGATATCCTTGTCAAAACTGACGAATTTTCTTCCGAGCACTTCGGAAACGGTACCCTGCGTGCTGCGCCGGGCCATCTCCATCTGGAACAGCCTGTCCTGGGCAACCGCGTAGCCATAGCCGTAAAACAGCCGGTAGGTATCCTCAGCGTAAATATGCGGCATGCCGTATTCATCACGAACAATTTTGACCGCTGTCGACGCGGTTTGCGCCCGCGCAGACAGGCTCCAGGAACAGATCAGGGAAGCAGCAACACAGTTCACGATCATACGATTTCTGTTTTTCATTGTATCCTCTCGCAGGTGTATGATTAGCGAGTTGATACTAGCAACAGAGCGGTTATTATCTATCCATCCGAAATGATTTCAGTGCGAACTGTGAGTCTGATAGCTAATTATTGATACGCTTAATATTTAAATGTGATCTAAAGCGAATCACGTCTACGCCATCCTATTTTCCGGCGCTGAAAATGGGTGCTCAGCCTGACGCTGCCCTCTGTTATTTTTTGTTTTGATCGCGCAACATCGCCTCACGCAAAATGGCATTGAGCCGCGTCTGGTAACCTTTCCCCGGCCGTTTGAGCCACTCCATCACGTCGGCGTCAATACGTACCGATGCCTGGGTTTTGAGTGGTCGATAGAATTTTCCCCGCATCGCCCCGGACCACTGCTCATCCTCCGTAGCAGGGATATCGCTGTAATCAATTTCCCTTTCTGGTTTATCAGCCAACGCCTTGAGCTCAGCGTCCCGGCGGGCACTTACTTCAGGTGCGCTACCGCGTTTATGTTTAACAATGCTCATATCGGCTCCTCTCTTTACGGTCCGCCTTACGCGCGCTGATGATACGTATGATTTCATCTCCACTTTCAAAACGTACCGTGTGCGCGACCAGGATAACAATAACGCCCTGTACAAGACCCATGGTTTGCCAGCGAAACTCCCCATTCTCCCACCGTTCCTGAACGGACAAATGGCAGGGATCGTCAAAAACCAGCACCGCATCTTCAAAGCGAATGCCGTGTTTTTGCAGATTGCTTTTCGCCTTATTGCTATCCCACTCATACTCTATAGGCATAGTCTAACCTTCCCTGAATGTATATACAAAAAAGCATATACAAACCGGACAGCGTTTAAACGAAAAAAACAAAAGAGTGATTTGATTTCTGAAGGAGCATTCCAGAAAGTGAGGTGACCTGCTCGTGTGGTTTTGCACTTCCCCCCCATTCCCCACTATCCTTAACCCATGGAAAAACATACCGAACTCAAACGCGCTAAGCTTCTTGCGCTGTCGCTGCTGCTGATTGCCGCCGCGGCGTTTATCACCACCCTCTTCCTGCCGCAGACCTTCTGGGTGCGCGGCGTGAAGGCCATTGCCGAAGCGGCGATGGTCGGCGCGCTGGCAGACTGGTTTGCCGTCGTGGCGCTGTTCCGCCGGGTGCCTATCCCCTTCATTGCGCGGCACACGGCGATTATCCCGCGCAATAAAGACCGGATTGGCGATAATCTTGGCCAGTTCGTGCAGGAGAAGTTTCTTGATACGCAGTCTCTGGTCGCGCTGATCCGCCGCTACGAGCCCGCGCAGATGATTGGCACCTGGTTCAGCAGGCCCGACAACGCCCAGCGAGTCGGACAGCATCTGATTCAGGTAATGAGCGGTTTTCTGGAACTCACGGACGACGGGCGCATTCAGCGCTTGCTCAAACGCGCGGTGCATAAGGCCATCGATAAGGTCGATTTCACCGAAACCAGCGCCGTGATGCTGGAGAGCATGACCAAAAACAACCGCCACCAGGTGCTGCTGGATGCGATCATCAACCGTCTGATTACGCTTATCCAGCGCGACAGCACGCGGGATTTTATTGCCGACCAGATTGTCCACTGGCTTAAGACCGAGCACCCGCGCAAGGCGATGGTACTGCCAACGGAGTGGCTCGGCGACCAGAGCGCGGAGATGGTTTCAAACGCGGTGAACGCGCTGCTGGACGATATTAGCCATGACCGCACGCACCAGATCCGCCAGGCGTTTGACCGCGCCACGCTGAAGCTTATCGACAACCTGAAAAACGATCCGGAGATGGCGGCCAAAGCCGAGAACATCAAGCATTACCTGAAGAACGACGAGGCGTTTAACCGCTATCTGGGCGAAATGTGGGCCGACCTGCGCCAGTGGCTGAAGGCGGATATGCACAGCGAGGACTCCCGCGTGAAGCAGCGTATCGCCAGCGCCGGCCAGTGGTTCGGTGAAACCCTGACGAACGACGCGAACCTGCAGGCCTCGCTGAACGAACACCTGGAGCAGGCGGCACACCGCGTGGCGCCGGACTTCGCCGCGTTCCTGACCCGCCACATCAGCGATACGGTAAAAAGCTGGGATGCCAAAGACATGTCGCGCCAGATTGAACTGAACATCGGCAAAGATCTGCAGTTCATTCGCGTCAACGGCACGCTGGTGGGCGGCACGATCGGGCTGATCCTGTTTTTACTCTCGCAGCTGCCCGCCGTGCTGGCGCATTACTCCGCTTTTGGCGGCGCGATGACGTAGCGCGTCGCCTCGAACCGGTTGAGGATCAGGTGCACCAGAAACACCATCGTCAGCGTCGCCACCAGCGCAACGGTGACGGAGGTAATGCGGTACAGGTCGCTGAACACCAGGTCGCCGTCCGGGTGCATGTTCTGCCCGAACATAATGCCGATGGTGGTAATGCTGGAAAACCCCACGCCTGCTCCGACTTTTTCCATCACGTGCAGGCGTGCGCCAAACGCCAGCCCGAGGCCAATCAGCGGCATCATCAGCAGCATATGGCTGCTGTGATCGTAGAGGATGAGCTGCACGATGAGGATGTAAACGCAGCCGAGCACCACGCCCACCACGCGCCAGATGGAGCTCATCACCGCGCCGCGATAGTGCATCGGGAACAGGATCAAAATCCCCGCCATCAGCGCCGAAAGCGAATCGCTTAAATCGCTCATCTGAAATATCACGAATATCATCGTCGCGACGGTGCCCGAGAGCAGCGACTCGTGGCGCACGCGGGCGTCGTCTTTCTCAATCAGCGGCGGCGGCTTGCGGGGCTCAACGTCCGGCAGCAGGTAGTTCATCAGCGCGCTCAGGCACACCGCCATAACGCTCGCTTCGATGTTGGAAAACAGCAGCGTGTGCCAGCTGGTGGTGGGATAGCTCATAAAGTTGAGCATCACGCTCTGGCACACCACGCCCATCGAACCGAACAGAAACAGCGGCCCCTTGCTCATAAAACGAAAGCGCATCACGTACAGGGCAAACACCACCAGCGTCATGATGACCGGCCACCGCGACAGATAGCCGATGATCAGCACCATTTCGACGCAGTTGAGCGAGGCGCTGAAGATAAACTGCTTCGCCACGTGGCGGTTAAACACCGGCACCAGCGAAAGGAGCATGATCGGGTAGACCACATAAAACACGCCGTAGCTGGTGCTGTAGAAGCTGGAGATGCTTAGCGCAATCATCCCGGCAAAGACGATGCGCAGAGTCTGGCGAAAGTCGTTTGCCGTGTAGACGATGTTGCCGTGCGGGGTGAACACCCGCGCCAGGGTGCTAATAGACATAATGCAGCAGGCTCACCAGGTGGATCTGCATCCCGGAGAAAAAGCGCGCAAACGGCCCTTCGCTGTTGTAGAGCTGCACGGTGGCCCGCGCGCCGGTCGGCAGATGCTTCGGCAGCGCCTCGTCCAGCGCGACGTGAATGCGCATGCGCTGGGCATCGCGCACCCAGCGGTTGGAGGTTTCCGGCTCGGAGAGCTGGCCGTTGACCGCCTCCTGCCCGGCGAGGATCCCTGCGTCGCTGCTGGTTACGTGCGCGCGGAAAACCCGGCCCGGGAAGGCGTCGAACACTACGGCGGCGTCGGTGCCCTGATGGGTATGGCGCAGGCTTTTCTCGCGGAAATCAGCCACGATGTCGGTCTGGTTATTGACCAGCGCCAGGGCAGCCGAGCCGGAGGAAGCGTAAAAGCCCGGGCTGAGCTGCAGGTTGCTCACCGTGCCGTCGGCTTCTGCGTAGACCTTCGTCCAGCCGAGGTTCAGCTCCGCGTCATCCAGCGCGTTACGGTATTTTTGCAGCGTCACGTTGCGGCGCTCGTCCCGCTCGCCGCGCTGAATGCGCAGGTTATGGATGTTCGCCTCAAGAGAGCGAACGGACTGCTCGCTGCTCTGCCAGGCGGTGCGCACCTTATCGAGATCCGCCTGAGAGACGTTCTGCAGCGTGCTCAGTTTCTGGTAGCGATCGAAGGTCACCTTGTCGTTTCGCGCCGTCAGCACCGCGGTTTTCAGGCTGGCCTGCGCAGAGGCGATCTGCGCATCCAGCTGTTCGTTGGACAGACGCGCCTGTTCGAGCGCGATTTGCGCGGCTTCGACCTTATTGCGAAACGGCGTGTCGTCGAGCTCAAAGAGCAGGTCGCCTTTTTTGACCTGGCTGTTGTTATGCACGTGTACCGCCGCGACATAGCCAGACACGCGCGCAGAGACCGGCGTCACCACGCGCATCACGGTGGAGTCCGGCGTCAGCGGGATCCAGATATCCGCGACGATAAAGTAGACAAACATCAGCAGGAAAGAGGCAATACTTACCCTTACCCAGCGGGCAAACTTTTGTTCAGGAGTCATTATTTTTCGGTCTTGTTATCTTCTTCGCGGATTGTCCGCAAATTGCAGGCGATTTGATTCAGGGTGGCGCTGAAAATGGCGATATGTTCCGGCGCGATGTTTTGCGACACGCGAGCCTGAAAGTTCTCAATAACCTGAGTGAGCGTTTCAAGAACGTTTTTCCCCTCGGGCGTCAGCGTTAACAGCCGGATGCGCTTGTCATACGGCGATACGGTGCGCAGCAGGTAGCCCTGCTTTTCCAGCTGTGTGAGGGTGCGCATCAGCGGCGGCAGTTCGATTCCCTGCACCTCCGCCAGCTCGCTCACCGAGACGTTATCCCCAAGCTGTTGAAGCTGCATCATCACCGTCCAGCTCGACTGGGTTAACCCGGTCTCAAGAATGGCGTCGTCGATCGCCGCGCGCCACTGGCGCACGACCATCGCCATCCGCATGCCCATCGGCCTGCGGCAGAACAAATCTTCTTCACTCATGGGGCATCCTCTCGTCGTACGCGCTCAAGATAATAGTTATCAGGGTAAGTATCAAGAAACGAGAGACGAAAGAGCAGGAAATGTGAAAGAGAAGCACAATGCTTCGGTAAGGAGCGAAGCGTTGCCCCGGATGGCGCTGCGCTCAACTTTACATTGAATTTTTATGCTGCCGTAATTATCATCAGCGTACGGTTTTAATCCGTACATTTTAATTAAGCGATAAAAAATTGAGAAGCACACCATGTCAGCACTGAAGAAACAGCGCATCGATCTTAGATTAAGCGAAGATGACAAAAGCATGATCGAAGAAGCTGCAGCCATGACCAACCAGTCAATTTCACAGTTCATGGTCAGCACGGCATCTGAACGCGCTGCTGAAGTGATCGATCGGCACCGTCGCCTGGTTCTTAACGAAGCCTCCTGGAATACGGTAATGGATGCCATCAGCAGTCCGCCCGCGCCAGATGGCCGCCTGAAACGCGCGGCGAAGCGTCTCCAGGATATGGAGTAATACGTGAACGACGTGAAGATAGGGATTTTTTCAGAGGACGTTGAGTACGATCTGAGCCAGTTTGATTGCGGAGAAGAGAGCCTCAACGCTTTCCTTACTGAACACCTGAAACGCCAGCATCGCGGAAAGTTTTTGCGCGCCTACGTTCTCACGACTCGCGAGGAAAAGCCGCGAATAATGGGATATTACACGCTCTCCGGGAGCTGCTTTGAGAAGGCTTATCTGCCCTCCAAAACGCAGCAGAAACGTGTTCCCTATAAAAATGTGCCGAGCGTAACCTTAGGGCGACTGGCAGTTGATAAACGCATTCAAGGGCAGGGTTTTGGAGAATTGCTCCTCACCCATGCCATGAAGACCGTTTATCTGGCCTCCTTTGCTGTAGGCATCCATGGCCTGTTCGTTGAAGCGCTGAGTGATAAAGCCAGAAATTTTTATCTAAAACTGGGCTTTATACCGCTCCTTGGCGAAAATGAATTCACGCTCTTCCTACCAACGAAAACCTTCGAAACCCTGTTTGAAGGGTAGTTAACCCAGAATCGACCGCGGCTCCATAAACGCCCGAATCCCCCACTCGCCCATCTCGCGCCCCACGCCGGAGTGCTTAAACCCGCCGAACGGCGCTTTCGGTTCATGGGCCAGCGTGTTCACCAGCACCCGCCCGGCGACAAGCTGCTGCGCCACGCGGCGGGCGCGGTCCACGTCCGCGCCCAGCACCATCGCGCTCAGGCCGTAATCGGTATCGTTGGCGATGGCAACAGCCTCCGCCTCGTCACGATAGGGGATCGCGCACAGCACCGGGCCGAAAATCTCATCGCGGGCAATCGTCATCCGGTTGTTGACGTCCGCAAACAGCGTCGGGCGTACAAACCAGCCGTCATGCGTGCCTTCCGGTCGCCCTTCGCCACCCACCAGCAGGCGCGCGCCCTCTTCGCTACCCTTACGGATGTAGCCCTGCACCCGCTGCCACTGCTTCTCGCTGACCATCGGGCCGACGTCCGTTGCGCTATCGCGCGGGCTGCCGGACTTCACCTCCGCCACGGCCTGCGCCAGCGCGGTTTCGATTTCCGCTTTACGCGACTGCGGCACCAGGATGCGCGTTCCGGCCACGCACGCCTGCCCGCTGTTCATAAATCCGGCCTGAATGACAAGCGGGATCGCCTGCGCTAAGTCCACGTCATCGAGCAGGATCGTCGGCGATTTGCCGCCCAACTCCAGCGTCACGCGCTTAACGCTTTCCGCCGCGTTGCGCAGGATAGCCC
>CAMKZP010000119.1 GCA_946477805.1 uncultured Enterobacter sp. | reverse complement strand
GGGTGGATCCTTTTTAAAATTAATGGCTAAGACCTTGCCCCTCACCCCGGCCCTCTCCCCACAGGGGAGAGGGGGTAAAGAGGGCGGGGAGAGGGCTAGGGTGAGGGGAAAACGACTCCTCACTTACGAATCAACGTCCCCTTATCCCCGGCCAGAATCGCCGCGCCGTCAGCCAGCGCGCCGATCCCCGCAATGCCGCCGCAGGCTTCAACAAACTCGCAGCAGGCGGCCACTTTGGGCCCCATCGATCCGGCGTCAAACGGCATGTCTTTGAGCCGATCCGGCGTCACCTGCGCCAGCGGGCGCTGGGTCGGTTTGCCCCAGTCGAGGTACACCGCGTCGGAGTCGGTGAGGATCAGCAGGGCGTCGGCCTCGATCTGCTTCGCCAGCAGGGCAGCGGAGAGGTCTTTGTCGATCACCGCCTCAATCCCGCGATAGCCGTTCGCGTTTTCCACCACCGGCACGCCGCCGCCGCCGTTGCAGATCACCAGGTGATCGCGCTGGATCAGCGCCGTGATGGCGTCGCTCTCAACGATGCGCTTCGGCTGCGGAGAGGGCACGACGCGGCGAAAACCGCTGCCGTCGGCCCTGAACGCCCAGCCGTTTTCCGCGGCCAGCGCGTGTGCCTGCGCTTCGCTGTAAACCGGGCCGATGTACTTGGTCGGGTTGCCGAAGGCCGGGTCGGCGGCGTCCACTTCCACCTGCGTGAGCAGGACGCTCACCTCGCGCTGGGGCAGGCTGTTTTTCAGCGCCTGCTGGAGCATGTAGCCAATCATTCCCTGGCTTTCGGCGCCGAGAACGTCCAGCGGGTAGGGGGTGACTTTGTCGTAGGCGCTGTTCTGCAGCGCCAGCAGCCCGACCTGCGGCCCGTTGCCGTGCACCAGCACCACGCGCCACTGCGCCGTTAAGCCAGCGATGGTGCGGGCGGCCAGCTCGATGTTCCGGCGCTGGATCTCCGCTTCCAGCGGCTCGCCGCGCTTGAGCAGCGCGTTGCCGCCCAGGGCCACAACCAGAGTGGGTTTTCGTTCCATGATGGCTCCTTTAAATTCCGTCGCGTTCCAGCGGGCAGCTCATGCAGCGCGCGCCGCCGCGGCCGCGTCCGAGTTCGTCGCCGGGGATGGGCAGCACGGTGATGCCCGCTTTGTCGTACTTCTCGTTGGTCCAGACGTTGCGCTCGTAGCCAATCACCACGCCCGGGCGAAGGGTCAGGACGTTGTTAGCGTCGTTCCACTGCTCGCGTTCGGCTTCAAAGGCGTCGCCGCCGGTGGTGATCAGACGCACCTGGCTAATGCCGAGGGCTTTCTCGATGGCGTGCAGCAGGTCGGTTTCCTGGGTGCGCAGCAGGCCGCCGCGCCCGTCCGGGGTGAGCGTCCAGCAATGGGCGTCTTTGCGCACCACTTCCGGGTAGACGGAGAAGGTGTCCACGTCGATGTGGGTCATCACGGTGTCGAGATGCATGCAGGAGCGGTGTTTCGGTAGCTCAACGGCAATCACGCGCTCGGCCTGGCGGTGTTTGAACAGGCTGTTGGCGAGAAACTCCACGCCCTGCGGCGTGGTGCGTTCAGACATGCCGATCAATACCGCCCCGCGGCCAATGACTAATACGTCGCCCCCTTCCAGAGTGGCGTGGTCGTAATTAATATTTTCGTCACCGAAATACTTAATAAATTCGCCGTCGGCAAACGCCGGATGCCAGCGATATATTGCCCGCAGGTTATTGGTTTCACGCTGACGCGCCGCTTTGGCCATCGGGTTAATCGAGACGCCGTTATACATCCAGCAGGAGGTGTCGCGGGTAAATAAATGGTTCGGCAGCGGCTTCATAATAAAATCATTCGCCGTGTGGGTATCGACCACCATATTGTTAATGGCCGCCGGAATTTCACCGTAGGTCAATCCGCCGCTTAACCGACGCGCCAGTTCGCGGTGCGGCATATCCGCCAGCCAGCCGCGCACGTCGCCGGCAAAGGTCGGCCCGAGACGGTAGTCGGAGATTTGCGTTTCCAGCAGCCAGGATTTTGCTTCCGCAATATCAAGCGTTTGCGTAAGGAGGTCGGTTAACAGCAGGACTTCGACACCCTGCTCGCGCAGCGTGTTGGCAAAGATGTCATGCTCCTCGCCCGCCCGCTCAACCGAGAGCACGTCATCAAATAACAGCTCCTGACAGTTTGATGGGGTTAACCGTTTAAGACTTAAATTAGGGCGGTGCAGCATAACGCTACGCAATTGACCAATTTCAGAACCGACGTAATGCTTTTCCATAATTATTCCTTTAACCGTTTTTCAGAATAAAAAGGGCATGCGCCATATGCGGTATTTATTTGCATGGCGACTAAGCTCAATTGATTTCGTGGTTCATGGTAGGCGGTTAAATAATCCGTATTGTGATATTGCTCACGCGGGAATGGATATTGAGCAGTTTGTTTTCATTTGCATGATTCGCATCAGATAATGATTAATTGGATATTATTGCCCGGTGAATGGTTAAGCAGGATCCGTTGGCATTATTTGTGGATGTTATTATTTTGTAGATTTTAAGGATTTGATGTATTTAGTTATGATATTGATTTTTAATGATTAAATGGTGAGGATGAAATAGCTATGCAGAAAGGGTAATTAACTATTTTTGACTTAAAAGAAATCATTAAATAATTATGGAGTTTTAGAGGCAATAATCAAAATGATAAACTGTGACGCGGCCCTGAGTTTTGGCATTAATGCTTTGCGATCAGGGGGTTATTATTTCAACCCGATTTCGGGGAGCTGAGGTTATGCATAACCGCTGCATAATTGCCGGCAGGAGATTAACAGCGCGTTAACACATTTCCCGATAAACATGCGCTCGCGCAAATCTCGATTAAAAAGGGGTGGTATGGCAGTGCGAATTCTCGTATAAAAGATAAAAATGAAACGATGTTTTATATTGAGGGTTTGATCATGATTGTTGGCAACATCCACCATCTGCAGCCCTGGCTGCCAGAATCGCTGCGCCAGGCCATTGAGCACGTAAAAGCGCACGTCACCGACGCTACTTCGACGGGTAAGCATGATATCGACGGCAACAGCCTGTTTTACCTGGTCTCCGAAGACATGACCCAGCCGTTCGCCGAGCGCCGCGCCGAGTACCACGCGCGCTATCTGGATATCCAGATAATTATGAAGGGCCAGGAAGGGATGACCTTCAGCACCCTGCCGCACGGCGCGCCGGATACCGACTGGCTGGCGGACAAAGACATCGCGTTTCTGCCGGAAGGCGAGCAGGAGAAAACCGTGGTGCTGAGCGAAGGGGACTTCGTGGTGTTTTACCCGGGGGAGGTGCATAAGCCGCTGTGCGCGGTGGGCGCGCCTGCGCAGGTGCGTAAGGTTGTGGTGAAGATGCTGGTGGAATAAGACCCCTCACCCTAACCCTCTCCCCAGTGGGGAGAGGGGACGATTAGACCCGCAGCCCTTTGGGGAGAGGGCCGGGGTGAGGGCAGCAGCGCTGCAGAGGACTAAATCACTCCCCAAGCGTCGCCACCATCACCGCCTTAATGGTGTGCATCCGGTTTTCCGCCTGGTCGAACACGATGCTCGCCGCCGACTCAAACACCTCGTCCGTCACCTCCATGCCGCCGTGCAGATCGAACTCTTTTGCCATCTGCTTGCCGAGCGTGGTCTGGTCGTCATGGAACGCGGGCAGACAGTGCAGGAACTTCACGTCAGGATTTCCGGTCAGGGCCATCATCTGCGCGTTCACCTGATATCCGCGCAGCAGCGCGATCCGCTCCGCCCACTTCTCTTTGGCTTCGCCCATCGACACCCATACGTCGGTATAGATAAAGTCCGCGCCCTTCACGCCCGCCGCCACGTCTTCCGTCAGGGTAATTTTGCCGCCGTTTTTCTCCGCCAGCGCGCTGCACTCCGCCACCAGGCTCTCTTCCGGCCAGCAGGCTTTCGGCGCCACCAGGCGCAGATCCAGCCCGGTCAACGCCGCCGCTTCCAGCATCGAGTTGCCCATGTTGTTGCGCGCGTCGCCCGCGTAGACCAGCGCCATCTCGTTAAACGCCTTGCCCGGCAGGTGCTCCTGCATGGTCAGCAGGTCCGCCAGCAGCTGGGTCGGATGGAACTCGTTGGTTAGCCCGTTCCACACCGGCACGCCCGCATACTGCGCCAGCGTTTCGACCACTTCCTGGCCGTGGCCGCGATACTGAATGCCGTCGTACATCCGCCCGAGCACGCGTGCGGTGTCCTTAATTGACTCTTTATGCCCAATCTGGCTGCCGCTCGGCCCTAAATAAGTGACGCGCGCGCCCTGGTCAAATGCGGCAACTTCGAAAGAGCAACGTGTACGGGTCGAGTCTTTTTCGAAGATGAGCGCGATATTTTTACCGGTAAGCTTCTGTACTTCCTTGCCCTTTTTTTTATCAGCCTTGAGCTGCGCGGCAAGGGTCAGCAGAGAGTTGAACTGGGCAGGGGTAAAGTCGAGCAATTTCAGAAAGTGTTTTTTGTACAAATCGGACATTTTATCCTCGCATGGCTAATGCCACCTATTGAATTAAAATTCACTTTATATGTGTAAATATTCATTTGCAACCCCGTTTAACAATTCTTTCTTACAAAGGTGGAGGCAAACACGTCCGTGTGTGAAAATAGAAGTATCTGCCGCACTTTAAAGAGGATTGAGCCATGGCAAACCCGGAACATCTGGAAGAGCAACGCGAAGAGACGCGTTTGATAATTGAAGAACTGCTGGAAGACGGTAGCGATCCGGACGCGCTGTACACCATTGAGCACCATTTCTCTGCCGACGATTTCGACGCGCTGGAAAAAATGGCCGTGGAAGCCTTCAAGCTGGGTTATGAAGTGACCGAGCCAGAAGAGCTGGAAGTGGAAGAGGGCGACACCGTCATCTGCTGCGACATTCTGAGCGAAGGCGCGCTGAAGGCGGAACTGATTGACGCGCAGGTAGAACAGCTGATGAACCTGGCCGAGAAGTTTGACGTGGAGTACGACGGCTGGGGAACCTACTTCGAAGATCCGAACGGTGAAGAGGGCGAAGAGGGCGACGACGAAGATTACGTCGACGAAGACGACGACGGCGTGCGCCACTAAGCGTTTCAGGCGGTGGCGCGCGCCACCGCTTCTTTCAAGGCAGAACCATGGATTACCCGCAGATACTCGCCCCCGTACTCAACTTCCTCCAGTGCCCGACCCCGCAAGCGTGGATTGATCAAGCCCGCGACCCGGCTAACCTGCCGCTGCTGCTCACCGACCATATGGTGTGCGAGCTCAAGGCCGCCCAGACCGCGCTGCTGCTGGTGCGTAAATATGTTGCCGATGAAAGCGGTGCCGACGCGCTGCTCGACTGGCTCAAACCCTACGAACAGTTCACCTTCCGCGACGGCCCGGAGCCGGATTTTATCGCCCTGCACAGGCAGATCGGCAAAAGCGTGATGCCCAAAACCGACGACCCCTGGGGCCAGGCGCTTATCGACAGCATGGTGCTGCTGATTAAAGAAGAGCTGCACCACTTCTGGCAGGTGCGCGAGGCGATGCTGGCGCGCGGCATTCCGTACGTCAAAATTACCGCCAGCCGCTACGCCAAAGGGATGCTGAAGGAAGTGCGCACTCACGAACCGCTGACGCTGATCGACAAGCTCATCTGCGGCGCCTACATCGAAGCCCGCTCCTGCGAGCGCTTCGCCGCGCTGGCCCCGTTCCTCGACGACGACCTGCAGAAGTTCTATCTCTCGCTGCTGCGCTCGGAAGCGCGCCATTATCAGGACTATCTGACGCTGGCCCAGCGGGTGAGCGATAACGATATCTCGCATCGGGTGCAGCATTTTGGCGAAATTGAAGCCACACTTATCTCAACACCGGACAGCGAGTTTCGCTTCCACAGCGGCGTGCCGGTGTAAACCGGCATAGCAAAAGGATAAGGATGCGAGATGAATAAAACGTGGATCCGTATTATTGTCGTCATCGTCGTGGCCGCCGCCGTGGCGTTCTGGGTGTACTTCGACAAACAGCGCATGCATCAAACCCCCGAACGGCAGCTTGATATCACCCTCAACGCGATGCCTGCCTGGCAGGTGATTAAAG
This sequence comes from uncultured Enterobacter sp., assembly GCA_946477805.1. Lineage (GTDB taxonomy): Bacteria > Pseudomonadota > Gammaproteobacteria > Enterobacterales > Enterobacteriaceae > Enterobacter. The sequence continues at coordinate 2,827 of CAMKZP010000119.1, read as the reverse complement.
AGCAGGAACCCGCGTTCCAGCAGCGCATCCGCGAGCAGATCCTCACCATGCAGAAGATGGGCGAGTCAGAGCAGCACATCATCGACGTCATCCAGCCGCAGATTTTGAGCCTGCAGATGTCTCGCCTGCAGCACGCCCCGGACGCCAACGTGGTGGATTATATGAAGGCCAACATGGAGCAGACCGCCGCCATCCAGAAGGTGAGCGACGACGCCTGCTTCCGCTTCCTCTACCCGGCGGTAAAGGGCGGCGTCAACCCGATGCGCGTGCTGGATAAACAGATGCTGGCGCGGCGCATGCAGGCCGACGCCGACATGATGCGCGCGGCCTACGGCAAAAACCGCCATACCGTGACCCCGGCCGAGCGTGGGGCCGCCGTGACGACCGTTCGCCCGATTATGAAAGAGCTTGCGGACAAGTACGGCGAGGACATCCAGCTGCTGCAGATGCCGGAGAACGCGGTGGGCAAAGAGAAGCTCTCGTGCGATATGGTGCAGGATATGTGGGCGAAGGTGCTGAAGCTGCCGGAGCAGAAGGCCGCGGGAGTGATTCGGCTGGCGGTGTCTGAGCTGGAGTAGCGAAGGGCGCTGATTTTTTGGGCACTTAGCGTCGGTTTAGCGCGTCGTCGCTTGCATGGCGGCGCGCGACAGGTATAATCCACAACGTTTCCGCATCCCCTTCAGTGCCGAAGTGGCGAAATCGGTAGACGCAGTTGATTCAAAATCAACCGTAGAAATACGTGCCGGTTCGAGTCCGGCCTTCGGCACCAACGGTATGTAAATAGACCTCAACTGAGGTCTTTTTTTATGTCTAAAATCCAGTATCCGCAAGGCTTTCCTCGCTTTTTCACTCAACCTAAGTCAACCTGATTCAATCTACATCAACTTACTGATGCGGGTACAACTGCGGGTATATCGCGGTTCGATAATGTTTGTACCCGCACAGAACCCTTGAAAGGATACTCATCATGGCTCTGAGTGATGTGAAGGTTCGTTCGGCTAAGCCTGAAGCAAAAGCCTATAAACTAACTGACGGTGAAGGCATGGTTTTGCTGGTTCACCCTAACGGTTCCAAATATTGGCGACTGCGTTATCGCTTCGGTGGTAAAGAGAAGATGCTGGCGTTGGGGAAATATCCTGAAGTGTCATTGGCTGATGCCCGGGCACGGCGCGACGAAGCCCGTAAGCATCTAGCTAACGGTGTAGATCCTAGTGAGAACAAGAAAGCCGTTCAGGTAGAGCAGGAACAAGAAGCGATAACTTTTGAAGTGGTCGCCAGAGACTGGCACGCTAGCAATCAGAAGTGGTCTGCATCGCATAGTGCTCGTGTATTGAAAAGCCTGGAAGATAATCTCTTTGCTGCTATCGGTAAGCGGAACATTGCAGAGCTTAAGACTCGGGATCTTCTTGTACCCATTAAAGCGGTGGAGTCATCCGGACGTCTTGAAGTCGCCGCCCGTTTACAGCAGCGAACTACCGCGATTATGCGCTTTGCCGTTCAGAGCGGCTTAATCGACTATAAGCCCGCGCAAGAGATTGCCGGTGCGGTTGCTACGGCGAAAAGACAGCATCGTGCGGCTTTGGAGCTTAATCGTATTCCTGAATTACTTCATCGCATTGATCACTATTCCGGAAGACCATTAACCCGACTTGCTGTCGAACTTACCTTGTTAGTCTTTATCCGCTCAAGCGAGCTGCGCTTTGCCCGCTGGTCAGAAGTGGATTTTGAAGCGGCCATGTGGACGATTCCGGGAGAGCGTGAGCCGCTGGAAGGTGTTAAACATTCTCAGCGAGGTTCGAAGATGCGGACACCTCACCTTGTTCCTTTGTCGCAGCAGGCGTTAGTCATTTTGGAAAAGATCAAAAGTATGAGTGGAAACCGTGAGCTGATCTTCATTGGTGATCACGATCCGCGTAAACCCATGAGTGAGAACACGGTGAACAAGGCTCTGAGAGTGATGGGCTATGACACAAAAACGGAAGTCTGTGGGCATGGTTTCAGGACCATGGCTTGTAGTTCACTGATAGAATCGGGGTTGTGGTCGAGGGATGCAGTAGAGCGGCAGATGAGCCATCAGGAGCGTAACTCTGTTCGGGCTGCATATATCCATAAGGCGGAGCATCTTGGGGAGCGGAGGTTAATGCTGCAGTGGTGGGCGGATTATCTGGATGCGAATCGAGAGAAGGGGGTTAGTCCATTTGATTTTGGAAAACTAACGACTGGTTAAAATTGTCATAAATGAGCAGGCTGTAAGAGAGGCCTGCTTGTGAGCCCTGATTAGGCTAGGAAGGTGCGTTGAAGACCATGCTCAAGATTTAATGATAAATGGATAACTGCTTCAGTTCATTGCAATGGTGCACAGGGATAACCAGTCTGTAAGCGTGGCGATAATATTGCTGAATATGGATAAGGCATCTTTCTGAAGCGGCTGGTTAACCAGAAAACTTTCCACTCGTTCTATTTTTAGCCTGAGTTCCGCCGAACATGTAACGTCGGATGCTGGTTAGTTAAAGAGAAAGCCCCGTTCACTATCCCGGTAGTAGCATTCTGCAGTGCACTCGGTCGGTATTTATGAAATGCCATAAGAATATCGAAGAAAAATTTTTGGCATACTTGGTGGGCAGACACAGGGGGGCTCATGGAGTTGGTTGCACAACCAGTTGGTCACTAAAGTCTATGCCTGTCTTTTTCACCCAAATTTTGTGGGGATTTCTCAGGCTGTAACGGTTTATACGGTGTTAAAACCTATCGATTTAATTGCGATAGTGCCAAGTTATCTACCATCTCATTAGCTCTATGAGATGTGAACTTAATATTTTATATTACC
>CAMKZP010000118.1 GCA_946477805.1 uncultured Enterobacter sp. | reverse complement strand
GACTAGTCGTCGGCAGCGTCAGATGTGTATAAGAGACAGCTACTCCCGTCAGGACATTAAAACCCCGGTGAAGATTGCCATCGTCACGCTGATCCTGACCCAGGTGATGAACCTGGCGTTTATCGGCCCGCTGAAGCACGCCGGGCTGTCGCTGTCGATTGGCCTGGCGGCGTGCCTGAACGCCAGCCTGCTGTACTGGCAGCTGCGCAAGCAGGATATCTTCACCCCGCAGCCGGGCTGGATGCGTTTTCTGGTGCGTCTGATCGTCGCCGTACTGGTGATGGCAGCGGCGCTGGTCGGCATGCTGTACGTGATGCCGGAGTGGTCGCTGGGAACCATGCCTTACCGTCTGATGCGCCTGATGGCCGTGGTCGCGGTGGGGGGCGTGGCCTACTTCGCCACGCTTGCGGTGCTGGGCTTTAAGGTTAAAGAATTCGCCCGCCGCACGGCATAAACGACAAAAGGGGAGTCCACCTGACGGTGCTCCCCGCGTTATGATTTGCCGCTAGCGCGTCAAATCGAAATCTTTTTCCCGCCGGTAATGCGTGCAGTCGCCGTCTGGCCGTCTGCCCCGTACAGCCCCGTTTCTTTATGAGGCTTTAACACCTCAAGCGCCTGCTGGTTACGCACTATCTGGCCTTCAAGCAGCCAGCCGTTGTGTTGATTGAGCTCGCGCAGGTGCTGGGTTTTTTCTGTAATCGTCTGCCAGCGTTCAACAATCTCATCATTTGCACCAGGTTTAGGATCCTGCTCGGCGCGTCTTCGCTGCTCGAGGTAATCCAGCGTGGCCAGAAGCGAGCTTTTGTCTTCCGTAATGCGCTGCAGCGCGCTGCCGTTGATCTGACCGGAAGAGAGGTGCTGTTGCTCAGCATCCATTACCGTTTTCAGGTCGTTCAGGACAACCGTCATTTGATCCAGTATTTCGGACAGTCGACTCATGCGGTTAGTTACTCTGTAAGAAACTCTGCGCGTCCTGAATCAGCGCGTCAGCGATTTTGCTGGTGTCCATTTTCAGCTCGCCGTTACGAATAGCCGTTTTCAGCGCTTCAACGCGTTCCATGTTGATATCGCCGCTGCCCGGCTGCATCAGTTTTGACTGCGCGTCGCTGAGGGTAACGCTGGTGCTGTTAGCCGTGGACGGTTTTTCGAGACGCGTTTTCTGAACGGGAACGTCATTCGTTTCGCGAGGTTGTACAGTGCTAACCGGCTTCAGGGCTGATGTACGATCAATGCTCATAGTGTTGTCCTCATCGAGGGTTCGCGGCGTTTGCGCCTGACATCATTCTTTGTTGAATATTTATCGGCAGCCGCCGCAAAATCTTTAAAAAGATTATAGGTTAATCAGAATATTCCCATCAGCGCTGACGGTGCCGCTCACCACCTGGCCTGAGGACATTCTGACGCGGGCATTTTGCGCCACCGCGGCGTTGTTTAAAGCCTTCCCTTCACCGTTAATGCTAAAGCCCTCTCCGTTGGCCACCACCATCACCTGCTGGCCCGCTTTTACCCGCCACGCCTGGCGCAGCATCGAGAGCTGAATGGCCTGTCCGGGCGCCACGTCGCGCAGGCTCACCGCGTTTTGCGCCTGGTTAATGTCCAGCATGGTCCGGGGAGGAAGCTGATCCAGACGGCCGCGCTTGAGCGTCACGCTGTTGCTTTGCAGCACGCTGCCGCGGGCAACAGGAACGGCGGCGACAACATAATTGCCCGTCGCCTGAACCGCAACCTGTAAATAGCGCTTTTCATTGGCGCAGCGTGCCAGCACGTTCACATTGCCCCACAGTTTCGTCGTGCCGGTCACGGTGAAGGAGGGCTGTTCGCAGGAGGGATAGAGGTTCGACGGCGTACGCACGGTGACCTTAACGTCATCGCTAAAGCCTGCCAGCTGCTGGGCAAAAAAGGTGGTCAGCTTTTCCTGCAGACCGTCGGCCTGGGCCATAGGGCTTAAGAGTAACAAGGTTGCCGCCAGGCCACGTTTTATCGTCCGCATCGCATGTTCCACCGTTAACAGAATTGTGAGGATTCTACCCGCAGTGGTTTTGCATCAACGCAATAAATAGCGACGCATTTTGCGCTTATTCCGTCGATAAGGGAGACGCCTTGAGATTTAAGCTGTGAACTGAAATTTTGCCATCAGCGGAGGAGACATGCTCGATAAACTCGACGCCGCGTTACGTTTTCAGCAGGAAGCGCTCAACCTGCGCGCCCAGCGGCAGGAAATTTTAGCCGCCAATATCGCTAACGCGGATACCCCCGGGTATCAGGCGCGCGATATTGATTTTTCCAGTGAACTAAAAAAGGTGATGGAGCGCGGGCGTGCCGAAGGAACGGGGGTTGCACTTGCACTGACATCCTCTCGCCATATTCCCGCTCAGGCGATGACCGCGCCAACGACCGACCTGCTTTACCGTATTCCCGACCAGCCATCCCTCGACGGAAACACCGTTGATATGGACCGGGAACGCACACAGTTTGCCGATAACAGCCTTCAGTATCAGACGGGCCTGACCCTACTCGGCGGACAAATTAAAGGCATGATGACCGTCCTGCAGGGGGGCAATTAATCCATGGCTTTGCTGAATATTTTTGATATCGCCGGTTCAGCGCTCACGGCGCAGTCCAAACGTCTGAACGTAGCCGCCAGTAACCTGGCCAACGCCGACAGCGTCACCGGGCCTGACGGACAGCCGTATCGTGCTAAACAGGTGATTTTTCAGGTCGACGCTGCGCCGGGTGCGGCCACCGGCGGGGTGAAGGTCTCTGACGTGGTTGAGAGCCAGGCGCCGGACAAGCTGGTGTATGAGCCCGGTAACCCGCTCGCGGATGCCAGCGGCTACGTGAAAATGCCGAACGTGGACGTGGTGGGTGAGATGGTGAACTCCATGTCTGCCTCACGAAGCTACCAGGCCAACGTCGAAGTGCTTAATACCGTGAAGAGCATGATGCTCAAAACGCTCACTCTCGGCCAGTAAAGGAGACACGCATGTCCATCGCCGTAAATATGAATGATACGTCCAGCTCGGGCGTATCCGGCACAAGTTCGAGCAGCTCCAGCTCCCTGACGGGTAGCAGCGCAAACGACCTGCAAAGCAGCTTCCTCACGCTGCTGGTGGCGCAGCTGAAAAACCAGGATCCCACCAACCCGATGCAGAATAACGAGCTGACAACCCAGCTTGCGCAGATCAGTACCGTGAGCGGCATCGAGAAACTCAATACCACCCTCGGGTCTGTTTCCGGACAAATCGACAACAGCCAGTCCCTGCAGGCCGCCAACCTGATTGGGCACGGCGTGATGATCCCGGGCACCACCGTGCTGGCGGGCAGCAGTACCACCGACGGCACGACGACCACCTCCACCACGCCGTTTGGCGTTGAGCTACAGCAGGCGGCGGACAAGGTGACGGCGACGATCACCGACTCCACGGGCGCGGTGGTGCGCACCATTGATATCGGTGAGCTGAGCGCGGGCGTTCATACCTTTACCTGGGATGGCAGCATGACCGATGGCACCACGGCGCCAAACGGTTCGTACAAAGTTGCCATCAGCGCCAGCAGCGGGACAACCCAGCTGGTGGCTCAGCCGCTGCAGTTCGGGCTGGTGCAGGGGGTCATTAAAAGCAGCGACGGCAACAAACTGGATTTGGGTACTTCCGGTACCACCACGCTCGACGAAGTTCGGCAGATTATCTAAGCCTTTACACTTATCAGGAGTAAGTCATGGCCTTTTCTCAAGCGGTCAGCGGCCTGAATGCTGCAGCCACCAACCTGGACGTCATTGGCAACAACATCGCCAACTCCGCGACCTATGGTTTTAAATCCGGCTCTGCCTCTTTCGCAGATATGTTTGCCGGTTCCAAAGTGGGCCTGGGCGTGAAAGTCGCTGGCATCACTCAGGACTTTACCGACGGGACCACCACCAACACCGGTCGCGGCCTGGACGTTGCTATCAGCCAGAACGGTTTCTTCCGTATGGTCGATGCAAACGGATCTGTGTTCTACAGCCGTAACGGCCAGTTCAAGCTGGACGAAAGCCGTAACCTGGTGAACATGCAGGGGCTGCAGCTGACGGGTTACCCGGTTGCTGGCACGCCGCCAACGGTGCAGACCGGCGCAAACCCACAGCCTATTACCATTCCGAATACGCTGATGGGGGCGAAGTCGACCACCACCGCAACGCAGCAGATCAACCTGAACTCCACGGACGACATCCCGACGGTGGCGTTTGATCCGACCAATGCGGACAGCTACAACAAAAAAGGCACCGTCACGGTTTTTGACAGCCAGGGTAACGAACATAATATGAACGTTTACTATGTCAAAACCGCTGATAACAAATGGGATCTTTACACTCAGGATTCCAGCGTAGCCAACTCCGGCTATAACAAAGCGGCGCAGATGAGCTTCGACAGCAACGGTAACCTGTCAGGGGTGACTAACTACATCGCCCAGGGCACCACGCCGGAAACCTGGGATCTTGACGCGGCACCAAACACCACGCCGTCTATCAACATCACGACCGGCTCCGTGAGCGGCGCAACGCCTGCGACCTTCAATCTGAGCTTCCTGAACTCCATGCAGCAGAACACCGGCGCTAACAACGTTGTGGGAACCACCCAGAACGGCTACAAGCCGGGCGATCTGGTGAGCTATCAGATCAACGACGACGGCACGGTTGTGGGTAACTACTCCAACGAACAGACTCAGGTTCTGGGCCAGATCGTAATGGCAAACTTCGCCAACAACGAAGGCCTGCAGTCCGAAGGCGATAACGTCTGGTCTGCCACCCAGTCTTCGGGCGTTGCCCTGCTGGGTACCGCCGGTTCCGGTAACTTCGGCACCCTGACTAACGGCGCGCTGGAAGCTTCAAACGTTGACCTGAGCAAAGAGCTGGTAAACATGATCGTCGCGCAGCGTAACTATCAGTCGAACGCGCAGACCATCAAAACTCAGGATCAGATCCTCAACACGCTGGTTAACCTGCGTTAAGCGGCTGACGGGAAGGCGCAATGGATCACGCAATATATACGGCGATGGGCGCGGCAAGCCAGACGCTCAACCAGCAGGCGGTGACCGCCAGCAACCTGGCGAACGCCTCTACGCCGGGCTTTCGCGCGCAGCTCAATGCGCTGCGTGCGGTGCCGGTAGAAGGGCTTTCGCTGCCCACGCGTACGCTGGTGACGGCCTCTACGCCGGGCGCAGACATGACGCCAGGACAGATGGATTACACCTCGCGTCCGCTGGACGTGGCCCTGCAGCAGGACGGCTGGCTGGCGGTGCGAACCGCTGACGGCGGCGAAGGCTATACCCGTAACGGTAATATCCAGGTGGATGCGACCGGGCAGTTAACGATTCAGGGCCACCCGGTGATTGGCGAAGCCGGTCCGCTGACGGTGCCTGAAGGGTCGGAGCTGACCATCGCGGCGGACGGGACGATCTCGGCCCTGAACCCGGGCGATCCGGCGAATACCGTTGCGCCCGTCGGGCGCCTCAAGCTGGTGAAGGCGGAAGGCCGTGAAGTGCAGCGCGGCGATGACGGCATGTTCCGTCTGACCCAGGCCGCGCAGGCCACCCGCGGCGCTGCGCTGCAGGCTGACCCGAGCATTCGCGTGATGTCGGGCGTCCTGGAGGGCAGTAACGTTAAACCGGTTGAAGCCATGACCGACATGATTGCCAGCGCGCGGCGTTTTGAGATGCAGATGAAAATCATCAGCAGCGTCGATGAGAACGCGAGCAAGGCAAACCAACTTCTGGCTATGAGTTAACAGGACTCTTTATGATCAGTTCTTTATGGATCGCGAAAACCGGCCTGGACGCGCAGCAAACCAATATGGACGTGATTGCCAACAACCTGGCAAACGTCAGCACCAATGGTTTCAAGCGTCAGCGTGCCGTTTTCGAAGATTTGCTTTACCAAACCATTCGCCAGCCGGGCGCGCAGTCCTCTGAGCAAACGACGCTGCCGTCTGGTCTGCAGATTGGTACCGGCGTGCGTCCGGTGGCGACCGAGCGTCTGCACAGCCAGGGCAACCTGTCTCAGACCAACAACAGCAAAGATGTCGCCATCAAGGGGCAGGGCTTCTTTCAGGTGCAGCTGCCTGACGGCACCTCGGCCTATACCCGCGACGGCTCTTTCCAGGTGGATCAAAACGGCCAGCTGGTAACGGCGGGCGGTTTCCAGGTTCAGCCAGCGATCACCATCCCGGCTAACGCCCTGAGCATTACCATCGGACGTGACGGCATCGTGAGCGTGACCCAGCAGGGGCAGGCCGCGCCGGTTCAGGTTGGACAGCTTAACCTGACCACCTTCATGAACGATACCGGCCTGGAAAGCATCGGTGAGAACCTTTACACCGAAACGCAATCCTCCGGTACGCCCAATGAAAGTACGCCGGGCCTGAACGGTGCGGGTCTGCTGTACCAGGGCTATGTCGAAACCTCTAACGTTAACGTGGCGGAAGAGCTGGTGAATATGATCCAGGTTCAGCGCGCGTACGAAATTAACAGTAAAGCAGTGTCGACGACCGACCAGATGCTGCAGAAACTGACGCAACTCTAAGGTGTAGCCCGGCGCGGTTAACGCCGCGCTGGCTCCCTGTTTTCGAAGATGAAGGCAATGCAAAAAAACGCGGCGTTTCGTTATCCGATACTGACTGTTCTGGCCGTTACCCTCAGCGGGTGTGCCTGGATCCCGTCTAAACCATTGGTCGAGGGTGCGACGACCGCCCAACCCGTTCCCGGCCCCGCGCCTGTGGTGAACGGCTCTATTTTCCAGACCGCGCAGCCGATTAACTACGGCTATCAGCCGCTGTTTGAGGATCGTCGCCCGCGTAACGTTGGCGATACGCTGACCATTGTGCTGCAGGAAAACGTCAGCGCGAGCAAGAGCTCGTCGGCGAACGCCAGCCGCGATGGCAAAACCAATTTTGGCTTCGACACCGTTCCTCGCTATCTGCAGGGCCTGTTTGGCAATGCGCGTGCGGATGTGGAAACCTCTGGCGGCAATACCTTTAACGGTAAAGGTGGCGCCAACGCCAGCAACACCTTCAGCGGCACGCTGACGGTCACGGTTGACCAGGTGCTGGTTAACGGCAACCTGCACGTGGTGGGTGAAAAACAGATCGCCATTAATCAGGGCACTGAATTTATACGCTTCTCCGGTGTGGTTAACCCTCGCACCATCAGCGGCACCAACACCGTTCCGTCCACCCAGGTGGCGGATGCGCGCATCGAGTACGTCGGCAACGGCTACATTAACGAAGCGCAAAATATGGGCTGGCTGCAGCGCTTCTTCCTTAACTTATCGCCGATGTAAGCGAGGTGACCTATGTTTAAATTTCTCTTCGCCGTGGCGCTGTCTCTGGTGGCAACCGTTGCCCAGGCTGACCGCATCCGCGATCTCACCAGCGTTCAGGGCGTGCGTGAAAACTCACTGATCGGCTATGGCCTGGTGGTGGGGCTGGACGGCACGGGTGACCAGACCACCCAGACGCCGTTCACCACCCAGAGCCTGAACAACATGCTCTCCCAGCTCGGTATTACCGTACCGACCGGCACCAACATGCAGCTGAAAAACGTGGCGGCCGTTATGGTCACCGCCTCTTTCCCGGCGTTTGCGCGCCAGGGGCAGACCATTGACGTCGTGGTGTCCTCGATGGGGAACGCCAAAAGCCTGCGCGGCGGTACGCTGCTGATGACCCCGCTGAAAGGGGTCGACAGCCAGGTTTACGCCCTGGCCCAGGGGAACATCCTGGTAGGCGGTGCGGGTGCCTCTGCGGGCGGAAGCAGCGTGCAGGTGAACCAGCTTAACGGCGGGCGTATCACCAACGGCGCGATCGTTGAGCGCGAGCTGCCGACCCAGTTCGGCGCGGGTAACACCATTAACCTGCAGCTGAACAATGAAGACTTCACGATGGCGCAGCAAATTGCCGACACCATCAACCGCAGCCGCGGCTACGGCAGCGCCACCGCGCTGGATGCCCGCACCGTGCAAATCAGAACCTCAACGGGCAGCAGTAACCAGGTGCGCATGCTGGCGGATATCCAGAATATGGAGGTCAACGTTCCGCTTCAGGATGCCAAAGTGATCATCAACTCGCGCACCGGCTCGGTAGTCATGAACCGCGAAGTGTCGCTGGACAGCTGCGCCGTGGCGCAGGGTAACCTGTCGGTCACGGTCAACCGCTCCGCTAACGTCAGCCAGCCGGATACGCCGTTTGGCGGCGGCCAGACGGTGGTCACGCCGCAAACGCAGATTGACCTGCGTCAGAGCGGCGGCTCGCTGCAAAGCGTTCGCTCCAGCGCCAACCTGAACAGCGTGGTGCGGGCTCTGAACGCTCTCGGTGCGACGCCAATGGATCTAATGTCCATTCTGCAATCCATGCAAAGCGCAGGCTGCCTGCGCGCCAAACTGGAAATCATCTGATGCTGACCGACAGCAAGCTGTTGACCGGCGCCGCCTGGGATGCCCAGTCGCTCAACGAACTGAAAACCAAAGCGGGCAAAGACCCGGCGGCGAATATCCGCCCGGTTGCCCGCCAGGTGGAGGGGATGTTCGTGCAGATGATGCTGAAAAGCATGCGTGAAACCCTGCCGAAAGATGGAATGTTCAGCAGCGATTCCACGCGTCTCTACACCAGCATGTACGACCAGCAGATTGCGCAGCAGATGACCGCCGGAAAAGGCCTTGGCCTGGCTGATATGATTGTTAAACAGACCGCGGCCGCGCAGGTTATTCCGCCTGAGGAGACGCCGCAGCAGGTGCCGATGAAGTTCGACATCGAAACGGTGACCAGTTATCAGAATCAGGCCCTGACTCAGCTGGTGCGCAAGGCGATACCCAAGCCGTCGGCGACCAGCGACGAGCCGCTCTCTGGCGACAGCAAAGACTTCCTGGCACAGCTCTCGCTCCCGGCGCGTCTTGCCAGCGAGCAGAGCG
>CAMKZP010000117.1 GCA_946477805.1 uncultured Enterobacter sp. | reverse complement strand
CTCTTTGGCGATCTTCAGCACTTTGCGGATCTTGTCTTCCGGCATCAGCATGCGTTCAGCCAGCTCTTCCGGCGTCGGCTCGCGGCCCATCTCTTGCAGCATCTGGCGGGAGATACGGTTGAGCTTGTTAATCGTCTCAATCATATGCACCGGAATACGGATGGTGCGCGCCTGATCCGCGATAGAGCGGGTAATCGCCTGACGGATCCACCAGGTTGCATAGGTGGAGAACTTGTAACCACGACGGTATTCAAACTTATCAACCGCTTTCATCAGGCCGATGTTACCTTCCTGAATCAGATCCAGGAACTGCAGCCCACGGTTGGTGTATTTCTTGGCGATTGAAATAACCAGACGCAAGTTCGCTTCAACCATCTCTTTCTTCGCACGGCGCGCTTTCGCTTCACCGATGGACATGCGGCGGTTGATGTCCTTCACCTGCTCAATGGTCAGGCCGGTTTCTTCTTCAATTTGCTGCAGTTTCATCAGGCCGCGCTGCACGTCTTCTTTCACGTCGAGCAGTTTTTCAGACCACGGCTTGTTCATCGCGATAGCGGCGTTGAACCAGGTTTCGCTGGTTTCGTTACCGGTGAAGAGGGTGATGAAGTTCTTCTTCGGCATTTTGCACTGTTCAACGCACAGCTTCATGATGATACGTTCCTGGGTACGCACGCGATCCATCATGACGCGCATGCTGTTTACCAGGTAATCAAACTGTTTTGGCACCAGGCGGAACTGTTTAAAGACTTCAGACAGCTTCAGGATCTCTTCCTGCGCGGCGGCATGGCTACGGCCTTTTGCCTTAATGGTGTCGCGAGCCAGCTCGTACTGGGTACGCAGCTCACCAAACTTCTCACGCGCCAGCTCAGGGTCGATGCTGTTGTCATCGTCGCTGTCGTCTTCTTCTTCCTCATCTTCTTCTTCGTCGTCATCCATCTCTTCCTGAGACAGTTCAGAACCGACGTGAGTGGCGGTTGGCGCCATATCCTCTTCAGCGTTCGGGTCGACAAAGCCGGTGATAAGGTCGGACAGACGAGCTTCTTCAGCTTCAACGCGATCGTACTGCTCCAGCAGATAGGTGATCGCTTCCGGGTATTCGGCAACAGAGCACTGAACCTGGTTGATCCCGTCTTCGATGCGTTTAGCGATGTCGATTTCGCCTTCGCGGGTCAACAGCTCAACGGTACCCATTTCGCGCATGTACATACGGACCGGGTCAGTGGTACGCCCGATTTCAGATTCCACGCTGGACAGTACCTGTGCAGCCGCTTCTTCCGCATCTTCGTCAGTGTTGTTGGAGGTTTCAGCCAGCAACAGATCATCGGCATCCGGTGCTTCTTCCATCACCTGGATGCCCATGTCATTGATCATTTGGATGATATCTTCGATCTGATCTGAATCGACGATATCTTCCGGCAGATGGTCATTGACCTCGGCATAGGTCAGATAGCCTTGCTCCTTACCGCGTTGGACAAGAAGTTTCAGCTGTGACTGCGGGTTTTGCTCCATAAGACGGTATCCACACTTAATTCGTTTGATTGGTGTCGGCGATGGGGCTGCCAACCTTTAAAGCGAGGGCGTACTTATATTTGTGCCGCTGCCTCTCAGTGCGGCTGCCGGGGGCTTCCCGATCGATATTCGGCACTTAAGCCGTTAAATACTTTTGTTTTTCACTTATTTCTTCGCCAGTTCCTGGTTAATCATCCAGAGTTCCCGGCGTTCTTCGCTGCTTAAGCCGTGCGTGCGCTCGCGAGCTATCAACTCTTCCTGGCGCAACTCAAGCATCGAATCAAACATATGGTTGAGTGAGTCGGTGAACGTTTTTTCTGCGATATCCTTATCTGCTATATCGTCCCACATCGACAGTTTTTCAAGGGTGGCGGCCTCTTTTGTGCCGCGATAGTGCTCTAAAAGTTGTCCGGTGGTCAGACCTGGCTGCGACAAACAAGTGTTGACCAATTCTGAAAATAAGCCAAGTCCGGGCAGCTTTTCATGGTTCAAACCCGCCAGTGACGGCACTTGCGGAGCAAGTTCGGGGTTTTGCACCAGTAACCCTATCAGTATACGCATGGTTGTGCGTTTTAGCTGAGGCACGGGGCGAACCGAGCCGTTTTCAGCCTGTTTAGGCATTAAACGTTCAAGCTGGCTGTCATCCAGAATGCCGAGCTTGTTGCCTAACTCCTGACGCAGATAGATGCGCAGCGTTTCGCCGGGCACCTGGCTGATTAACGGCAGCGCCAGCGTGCTGAGCTGCGCGCGCCCGTCAGGGGTACTCAAATCAACCTGCGGCATCAGGCTGTTAAACAGAAACGTGGAGAGCGGCTGAGCCTGCTCCATCCGCGCTTCAAACGCCGCTTTGCCCTCTTTACGCACCAGCGTATCCGGGTCTTCACCGTCGGGCAGGAACATAAAGCGCAGCTGACGCCCGTCAGTCATATAAGGTAGCGCGGTTTCCAGCGCTCGCCAGGCGGCGTCGCGTCCGGCGCGGTCGCCGTCATAACAGCAGATGACGTTGTTGGTCACCCTGAACAAAAGCTGAATGTGATCGGCGGTAGTGGACGTGCCTAACGACGCAACGGCATAGTTGATGTCGTACTGCGCCAGCGCCACGACGTCCATATAGCCTTCGACGACCAGAAGACGCGGAGGTTCCGCATTATTCTGCTGCGCCTCATAAAGACCGTAAAGCTGGCGGCCCTTATGGAAAATATCGGTTTCCGGAGAGTTGAGGTACTTCGGCATGGCGTCACCCAGGACGCGTCCACCAAACCCAATCACCCGGCCACGCTTGTCGCGGATCGGGAACATCACCCGTTCACGGAAGCGGTCGTAGCTTCGTCCCTGGTCGTTAGTGACCAGCATGCCTGCATCGATGAGGGATTTACGATCTTCGCTATTGCCGCCAAAACGCTTTAACACGTTGTCCCAGCCGGGCGGGGCGTAACCAATAGCGAAACGCGCAATCACATCGTCGCTCAGTCCGCGCTTGTTCAGATACTGACGCGCAGGCTCAGCCGCAGAGTGCTTAAGAGACTGTTGATAAAACGAATTCAGGCCATCCATCAGCTGATACAGCGTTTGCCGCTGGTGGCGCTCGATCTGACTTGGCCCACTGCCCGCTTCATAAGGCACTTCAAGGTTGTGCATCGCCGCCAGCTCTTCGACGGTTTCAACGAACTCGAGCTTGTCGTAGTTCATCAAAAAATCGACGGCATTACCGTGCGCGCCACAGCCGAAGCAATGGTAGAACTGCTTTTCACCGTTTACGGTGAAAGAGGGGGTTTTTTCATTATGGAACGGACAGCACGCATGGTAATTCTTGCCCTGCTTTTTTAGCTTTACCCGCGCGTCGATGAGATCGACGATGTCGGTTCTGGCAAGCAGGTCATTGATGAAAACGCGTGGGATTCTTCCGGCCATATGCCCCAAAAATTTAAGCGACTTATAAACGAAAACAAGCCGCGCATTCCTTCCGGAAGCACGGCCTTACGACTATTACTCTGTCTGTCAATTGAGGGCGGTAGCCCTCAACAGATTAGTACAGACGAGTACGGCGTGCGTTTTCGCGAGCCAGTTTCTTCGCGTGACGTTTCACTGCAGAAGCTTTAGCGCGCTTACGTTCGGTCGTTGGTTTTTCATAGAACTCACGACGACGAACTTCAGCCAGAACACCTGCTTTCTCGCATGAACGTTTGAAGCGACGCAGTGCAACGTCGAACGGCTCGTTTTCACGTACTTTAATTACCGGCATGTAACTCTCACCTTTAATAAATTCGGTTTGCCGCTGGCATCAACGCCAGCTTATTTCAAAATGGTGCGGAATTTTACTGCAATTGCTGCTGCTTTGTAAAGCACCGATGCGATTTTGAAAGGGACTTTAATAAGGGTGAGGAGTATACACGAGCCTTCTTCCTGGGGCGAACAAAGTTTTACATCAACCCGCCCAGGCTCTACACTGCGCGGTATTGAAACGAGGTAAATCAAGTCATGCGTGTACTGGGTATTGAAACATCCTGCGATGAAACCGGCATCGCCATTTACGACGACGAAAAAGGGCTTCTGGCCAACCAGCTGTATAGTCAGGTGAAATTGCACGCTGATTACGGCGGCGTCGTGCCTGAACTGGCTTCCCGCGATCACGTGCGTAAAACGGTTCCCCTGATTCAGGCGGCCCTGCAAGAAGCAGGATTAACGGCAAAAGAGATTGATGCAGTGGCGTATACCGCAGGCCCGGGCCTGGTTGGCGCGCTGCTGGTTGGCGCTACCGTTGGCCGTTCGCTGGCGTTTGCGTGGGATGTTCCGGCAATCCCGGTTCACCATATGGAAGGGCATCTTCTGGCACCGATGCTGGAAGACAATCCGCCCGAATTCCCGTTTGTGGCGCTGCTGGTCTCCGGCGGTCATACGCAGCTGATTAGCGTAACGGGCATTGGCCAATATGCGCTGCTGGGTGAGTCCATCGACGATGCGGCCGGTGAAGCCTTCGACAAAACCGCCAAGCTGCTGGGGCTGGATTATCCCGGCGGCCCGATGCTGTCAAAAATGGCCGCGCAGGGCACGGAAGGGCGCTTTGTTTTCCCGCGTCCGATGACCGACCGTCCGGGGCTGGATTTTAGCTTCTCTGGCCTGAAAACTTTTGCGGCCAACACTATCCGCAATAACGATAACGACGAACAGACGCGCGCCGATATCGCCCGTGCGTTTGAAGATGCGGTGGTGGATACGCTGATGATCAAGTGCAAGCGCGCGCTGGATCAGACCGGCTTTAAGCGTCTGGTGATGGCCGGCGGCGTGAGCGCCAACCGTACGCTGCGCGCGAAGCTCGCCGTGATGATGCAAAAGCGTGGCGGGGAAGTGTTCTACGCCCGCCCGGAATTTTGTACCGACAACGGGGCGATGATCGCCTACGCGGGCATGGTGCGCCTGAACGCGGGCGCAGCGTCTGACCTCAGCGTGTCCGTGCGTCCGCGCTGGCCGCTGGCGGAACTGCCGGAGGCGTAATCCCTCACCCTAACCCTCTCCCACAGGGAGAGGGGATCGTTTGATTACACCCGCAGCATCCCTTTCTCTTCCAGAAACGCAATAATCGTGGCTAAACCGTCACCCGCCTTCAGGTTGGTAAACGTCCACGGACGCTCGCCGCGCATGCGGTTGGTGTCGCGCTCCATGACCTCCAGCGAGGCGCCCACGTACGGCGCGAGATCGGTTTTGTTGATCACCAGAAAATCGGATTTGGTTATCCCCGGCCCGCCCTTGCGGGGGATTTTTTCCCCTTCGGCGACGTCAATAACGTAAATGGTCAGGTCCGCCAGCTCCGGGCTAAACGTTGCGCTCAGGTTGTCGCCGCCGCTTTCCACGAAGATCAGATCCAGATTGCCGAACTTTTCGCTTAACGCTTCCACCGCCGCCAGGTTCATCGAGGCATCTTCCCGGATGGCGGTATGCGGGCAGCCGCCCGTCTCCACGCCGACGATGCGCTCCGGCTCCAGCGCGCCCGCCTCGGTCAGGATGCGCTGATCCTCTTTGGTGTAGATATCGTTGGTGACGACCGCCAGATGGTAGGTGTCGCGCATAGCCTTGCAGAGCGCTTCCAGCAGCGCGGTTTTGCCCGACCCTACCGGGCCGCCCACGCCAACGCGCAGGGGATGTTTGTAATCAGTCATGTTGCATCCTCAGGAACGGAATAACCGTGAATATTGTGTTTCGTGTCGCGCAGAGGCGATGGCCGAAAGCGGCGTTGCCGCGCCCAGTTCGTCATCCCCCCGTAAAAAGGCGTGTTCCAGCCCCGCGGCAAAGTGGTCGCTGAGTTCGATAATCAGCAGCTGCGCCGCCTGCTGCCCAAACGGCACCAGCTTCACGCCCGCCATCACCGCGCTCTCGATCCAGCTGTAGCCCAGGCCGAGCGCCAGCTCGCGCGCGTCGATGCCCCAACGCACCCCGAGCCACGCCATGCCGCTAAGCTGGCTTTGCATAAGCAGCGGCAGCCACTCTGCCGGACACTCCGGCTCCCAGCTTTTAATCAGCCGCGTGAACGCCGCGCCGCGATTGCGTTCCTCCTCGCGCAGCTCGCGCGTTTCGCGACAGGCGAGAAGGTATGCCGTCCAGCGTTTTGCCTTCGCCAGATCCTGCTGCTCGCAGGCGTGGAACAGCCGCATAAAGAGCGGCAGATCGACGCAGGAAAAACTCTGCTCCATCTGCTGGATTTGCCAGCGTTTAAAGGCGTCGGCGTTGATAACCCAGCCAGCCTCAACGGCCCACTCCAGCCCCTGTGACCAGGTAAACGACCCAACCGGCAGGCTGCTGCTTGCGAGCTGCATCAGGCGCAGCCGCTGGCGGGTTCGCTCCATCAGCGCATCGGCGCCAGCAGGGGAAAAAACAGGCTCATGGTGGCTCCTTAGTGTGAATGGGCGTGAGAGTGGCTGTGGCTGTCGCTGGCGTAAGCGCCCGCTTCCGGTTCGAACGGCAGGCTGGCGAACGTCACTTCCAGCCCGAACTGGCGCAGCATGTCGTCGAGTACGTGATCGTGGTGATAGCGCAGCTCGCCGGGCGTGACCTGCAGCGGCACGTGGCGGTTGCCCAGGTGATAGCAGGCGCGGGCCAGCAGGAAGGGATCGGCGCAGCGCACCACGGAAACGGACTCTGCGGCGGCGATCACTTCGATCACCTCGCTGCCGTCGTCGGTAGTCAGCAGATCGCCATTGCGCAGCAAAAGGCCGCGCGGCAGCATCAGCCCGGCTTCGCGGCCGTCGTTCAGCGCCACGCGGGCGCGGCTTTTCACCCGCACGTCAATCGGCAGCGTGACGGTGGCGGTGACGGGGTGCGCGTGGTCCAGGCGTTGGGTTAAATAGATCATCATCACTCCTTAAAACAGGAAATAGCGTTGCGCCATCGGCAGCACGTCAGCCGGTTCGCTGGTTATCAGTTCCCCGTCGACGCGCACCTCGTAGGTTTGCGAATCGACGGTGATGTTCGGCTGCAGGGCGTTGTGGATCATGTCGGCCTTTTTCACCGTCCGGCAGCCTTTTACCACCGCCGTGGCGCTCTGCAGAGTGAGCCGCTGCGCAATGCCGCTGGCATGGGCCGCCTGCGAGATAAACGTCAGGCGGGTGGCGTGGCGCGCGGCGCCCAGCGCTCCAAACATCGGGCGGTAGTGCACCGGCTGCGGCGTGGGAATGGAGGCGTTAATGTCGCCCATCGGCGCGCAGGCGATCATCCCGCCCTTAACGATGGTGGCGGGTTTGACGCCGAAAAAGGCCGGAGACCAGACCACAAGATCCGCCAGCTTGCCCGCCTCAATCGAACCCACCTCGTGGGCGATGCCGTGGGTCAGGGCCGGGTTGATGGTGTATTTCGCGACGTAGCGCTTCACGCGGAAGTTGTCGTTATCACCGGACTCTTCCGCCAGCGCGCCGCGCTGGACCTTCATGCGGTGCGCCACCTGCCAGGTGCGGATAATCACTTCCCCCACGCGGCCCATCGCCTGAGAGTCTGACGAGGTCAGCGAGAAGGCGCCGATATCGTGCAGCACATCCTCGGCGGCGATAGTCTCCCGGCGGATGCGGGATTCGGCAAACGCCACGTCCTCGGCGATATCCGGGTCGAGGTGATGGCAGACCATCAGCATGTCGAGATGCTCGTCGATGGTATTGACCGTGTACGGCAGGGTTGGGTTGGTGGAGGAGGGCAGAATATTCGGGTGCGCGCAGGCGGTGATGATATCCGGCGCATGGCCGCCGCCCGCCCCTTCGGTGTGGAAGGTGTGGATGGTTCGCCCGCCGATGGCGGCCAGCGTGTCTTCGACAAAACCGGACTCGTTCAGCGTGTCGCTGTGCAGCGCCACCTGGATGTCCATCTCTTCGGCTACCTCCAGCGAGCAGTTAATTGCCGCAGGCGTCGCGCCCCAGTCTTCGTGGATTTTGAGCCCAATGGCTCCCGCGGCGATCTGCTCGCGCAGGGCGTCCGGGTTTGAGCCGTTGCCCTTGCCGAGCAGGCCGATGTTCACCGGCAGCGTATCGGCGGCCTGCAGCATGCGGGCGATATACCACGGCCCCGGCGTGCAGGTGGTGGCGTTAGTACCCGCCGCGGGGCCGGTGCCGCCGCCGATCATGGTGGTGACGCCGGAAACCAGCGCCTCTTCCGCCTGCTGCGGGCAGATCCAGTGGATGTGGGTGTCGATCCCGCCCGCGGTGACGATCTTCCCTTCGGCGGCGATAACCTCCGTTGCCGCGCCGATCGGGATCGTCACGCCGGGCTGAATGTCCGGGTTACCGGCTTTGCCGACGGCAAAGATCCGTCCGTTCTTCACGCCGATGTCGGCCTTCACGATCCCCCAGTGATCGACAATCAGGGCGTTAGTGAGCACCAGATCCACACAATCCTGCGAGGTCATCTGTCCCTGGCCCATGCCGTCGCGGATCACCTTTCCGCCGCCAAACTTGACCTCCTCGCCGTAAACCGTGAGATCGTCTTCCACCTCGATCCACAGCTCGCTGTCGGCCAGCCGCACTTTATCCCCGGTGGTGGGGCCGAACATATCGGCATACGCCCGGCGTGAAATCTCAGCCATGCTTCACCTCTCCCATCACGTCGCCGCGAAAGCCGAAAATGCGCTGCGCGCCCGCGACCCGCACCAGCGTCACCTCGCGCTTCTGGCCGGGCTCAAAACGCACGGCGGTGCCCGCGGGGATGTTCAGCCGGTAGCCTCGGGTGGCTTCGCGGTCGAACTTCAGCGCCGGGTTAACCTCGTAAAAATGGTAATGCGAGCCCACCTGAATTGGCCTGTCGCCGTGGTTTTCGACGATCGCGCTGCGGGTTTCGCGCCCGACGTTGAGGCTGATATGGCCGGGTTTGATCTGGTATTCGCCTGGGATCATCGCGCGCTCCTTAAACGATCGGGTTGTGAACGGTGACAAGCTTGGAGCCGTCCGGGAAGGTGGCTTCTACCTGAATATCCGGGATCATCTCCGGTACGCCCTCCATGACCTGGGCGCGCGTCAGGACGTGACGACCCGCCTCCATCAGCGAGGCAACGGTTTCGCCATCGCGCGCGCCTTCCATGATAAAGGCGCTGATCCTGTCTCTTATACACATCTCCGAGCCCACGAGAC
>CAMKZP010000116.1 GCA_946477805.1 uncultured Enterobacter sp. | reverse complement strand
GTTCCGGGTTGGCGGCGTCAAAGACCAGGCGCGGAACGGCAACGATCAGCGCGTCGTCGTCCTTCACGCGGGCATACACAATCAGGTTCTCCTCGCGCTCGCCGGACACCTTTAGCGGCAGCCAGTCGCCGTAGCGGAAAAGTTCCTGATAGTGCGGCCGGAGCCGCAGCAGCGTGGCGGTGACGTACTGCTTCACGCTGCCGTCCCGCCAGCGCGCCTCATCGCTAAACACGCCGGGATCGGCGGCGCTAAGGTTCTCAATCAGCACGGGAAAATCCGGCTCCAGGCGGTTGTCCGGGTCCACCAGGCTGAAGTTGAGCGCTTCGCTGCCCTGATAGATATCCGGCACGCCGGGCGCGGTAAGCTTTATCACCGTCTGGCTCAGGCTGTTCATCAGCCCGGCGCGAACGAAGGGCTGCAGGGACTCGCTGAAATCCTTCAGGAACAGCGTATTGTCCGGCGAAAGCAGGTGCCGGACATAGTCCATCACCACGGCTTCGTAGCTCTCGTTGCTGTCGATCCAGTCGGTGCGCCGTTTGGCCTCGCGCAGCGCTTTCTCGATAAAACCGAGGAAGCGCGCTTTAAGGGCGGAAAGCCCTTTCCGGTCGTCCGGGGAGAGCGTCGCAGGCCAGACGCCGGCCAGCGCCTGGTAGATCATCCAGGTGTCGGCGGCGTTCGGCGCGGTGCCGTCATTGAGGAAACGCACCTGCGTCTGGTTCATCTGCCGCCAGCGCGCCAGGTTTTCCCCCCACAGGTCGGGCGCTTCGGTCAGCGTATACAGGCGCGCCCGCGCATCCTCGCCGCGCTTGGTGTCGTGCGTCGACGTGCCGAGCAGCGCGTCAGGCTGGCGCGCGAGCCGGATGCGCATCTCCTGGTGAAAGCGGGATAACGAAAACGCGCGCGGCGTAGGGTCCGCGCCCACTTCGTTGAGGGCCAGCTCCAGGTTATGGCGAAAGAACAGCGTATCCTCCACGGATTTCGCCATCAGCGGGCCGGTGAGCTGCTGGAAGCGGGTCCTGAACAGGGATGCCGTTTCGCGATCGCTCTCGGGCAGATCGCCGGTAAGAATGCGCACGATCAGGCTGAGCGCGGCTTCAGGGGCGTTCACGCTGGCAATCACCCTGTTCAGCAGCGCAACGTCGGAGGGCGTTAATCCCTCCGCCGTGCCGTAGGTGCGGTAAACCGGAAACGCGATAAGCAGCTCGCGCAGGGCGTGGCGAATATCGTCGCGCGGCAGCTCAATGCCGCTGCGCCCGGCAAGCGAAGCGGCAAGAGCCAGCAGCGTGTTAAATTCCCCCTCGAAGTTACGGTCGGTCATCAAACCTTTGGCATCGCGCAGCTCGGCGCGTCTGTCTGCCGTTACCCCCAGCGTTTCGTTATGGAGGCTCTCCAGACGCTCCAGGCTGGCGTCGTCAACCAGCACTTCCGCCAGCGAGGCGATGAACTCATACCCGGTGGTGCCCGATACCGGCCACTCGGGAGGGAGCTGCTCTCCTTTCGCGAGAATTTTCTCTACCGTGATATAGCAGTCTGGGCCGGTCGCCTGGCGCAGGCGCTGCAGGTAGCCCAGCGGATCCGCCAGGCCGTCGACGTGGTCTATGCGCAGCCCGTCGACAACGCCCGCATGAACCAGCTCAAGGATCAGGCGGTGGGTATCGTCAAATACCGCCTCGTCCTCCACCCTGACGCCGACCAGCCCGGTAATCTCAAAGAAGCGGCGCCACGATAAATTTTTTGGCGCTTCCCGCCAGGACATCAGCCGCCAGCTCTGGGCCTGGTGGATCTCAGCGATGCTTTTATCTTCTGCAAAGGTGCCAGGATTGAGCGGATAGTCGTTTTCATAGTACGCCAGGCACGCCTCACCGGTGACACTGTCACGCTTTAGCGTAATGGCGCCCTTCTCCAGCTCCGCCTCAAAGGTATCGCCGAGGAATGGCAGGGTCAACGGACGCGACCAGTCGATATCAAAATAGCCCGCGTAGCGGCTCTGCTGGCCCAGCGCGATGACGTCCCGCCACCAGCGGTTTTCCAGCGACGTGGACATATGGTTAGGGACAATATCCAGTATCAGGCCCATTCCTGCCCGCTTCAGGGCGGCGGCCATACGGTCGAAGCCTTCTCGTCCGCCAATCGCCGGGTCAATCTCGTTCGGATCGGTCACGTCGTAGCCGTGGGTGGACCCGGACGTCGCCGTAAAGACGGGCGAAGCGTAGAGGTGGCTGATACCGAGATCTTTCATGTAGGGAATAAGTTCGACCACCCGGTCGAAGGTCATGCCGTTGCGAAACTGAATACGATAGGTCGCGGAAGGGATCATAGGGATGCTTCTCCATCAGCAAATTTCACGACAATACTGTTCGGCGCCAACGCATCGTGCTGCTCCGGCCAGGCAAACAGCGTTTTTCCGGCGGCGTTCGGGAGCGCAACGCTCCTCTCACCGATATTCAGCGCCAGCGACAGCGTTCCGCCCGGGAAGCGCCAGCTTACGGCCACCGTGCCGGGAGCCGCGTGCAGCACCGTACCCTCCACGGCCCCGCGCTGACGAAGGAGGGGAACTATGTAGCGATGCCGCAGCGCAAGCAGGCTGCGCGTTAACCGCAGCCACGTCTTACCTTCGTCCGTTGCCACCTTGTTCCAGTCGATCCGCGAGCGAATAAAAGTATCCACCTCATTGGGATCCGGCACGTCCCCATCGTGTCCGGCGTGGCCGGTAAACTCTTTTGCGCGCCCTTCCCGCACGGCCTTCGCCAGATCGCCGTGGAAATCGGTAAAGAACAGGAACGGATGGGTTTCGCCAAACTCTTCGCCCATAAACAGCAGCGGGATATGGGGAGACAGCAGCAGCGCCGCGAGCAGCACGCGGGTTTTATCCGCGCCGGCGAGGGCGATCAGCCGGTCTCCGTGCGCGCGATTGCCCGTTTGATCGTGGTTCTGAATAAAATCGACAAAGAACTGGGGCGGCTGCGAACCGCACGCTACGCCACGCGGCTCCCCGGTCTGGAGCGATACTTCGCCCTGGTAGACAAACCCCTCGGTCAGCGCGCGGGCAAACTTTTTCTCCGGCTCCAGCGCAAAGTCCTGGTAGTAGCCGTGCGTTTCGCCGGTGGCAAACACGTGGGCGGCGTTGTGAAAATCATCGTTCCACTCGGCGGTAAAGAGCGGCGTGTCGCCCTGCTCGTCGCGCGGGTGCAGAAAAATCACGTTGCGGCTGTCCTCCGTGGTGAGGTGGATATGCCGGTCTGGAAGGGCGTCGCGGATACGTCCGGCGATCTCCTCCAGGATATGCGTCGGTGACGGATCTTTAATCTGGTCGATGGCGTCGAAGCGCAGGCCGTCCAGGCGATAGTCGATCAGCCAGTAGAGGGGCGCGTCGGTCATATAGGATCTGACCGCGGGCGTCTCGTAGGCGATGCCGCTTCCCCAGGGCGTCGTGCGATTTTCATCGAAGAACGCGGGCGAAAGCAGCGGGAGATAATTTCCTTCCGGCCCAAAATGGTTGAGCACAATATCCAGCACCACCGAAAGCCCCAGCCCGTGGGCCGCGTCGATAAAAGCGTGAAAATCTTCCGGCGTGCCGTAGGCCGAATGCGGCGCGTAGAGCAGCACGCCGTCATACCCCCATCCTCGCTGGCCGCCGAACTGCGAAACGGGCATCACTTCCAGCTGCGTAATGCCAAGTTCGGCAAGGTACGGCAGCTTATCGATAGCCGCGCGGAAGGTGCCCTGCGGGGTGAAGGTGCCGATATGCAGCTCGTAAATAACGGTCTCTTCCCAGGCTCGCCCTTTCCAGTCGTGGTTGGCATGCGGATAACGGCGGGGATCGATAACCACCGAAGGCCCGTTCACGTCGCCTTTCTGCGCCCGCGAAGCCGGGTCGGGGACGGCCATGCCATCCTCCAGCACGAACAGATATTCTGTGCCGTGGGTAACGCCTGCAACATCCACCTGAAACCAGCCGCCGCCGGCGGCCATCATCGGAATATCGTTTTGCGTCAGACGCAGCGTGACCTCTTTTTGCCCTTCAGCCCAGACGCGAAAACGAACAACGTCATGGGAAATAAACTCAGCGCCCCACTGCGTTTGAAATGTCCTGAATTCCATTTATTGCCCTCACGTGATCCACATTTTAAGCACAATGAAGTTCAAGCTTAGACCAGGTTTAAAGGAGTGTTATGACCATCATATTTACCGCTTCGTCTATTATTACTTTTTAACGCCCACACAAGGAACGCTATGCAGATTCGAAAAGGATTAAGTACCGACCTCGTTCGTCTTGAACGCTGTGATTTTTCTTTCACGGTTAACCATATTGCCAGAGAGCCTTTTATTCACTGTGATTTGCATATCGAGTTGATAAGCGAGCCTTATCTAAAAACGTACGAACTCGATCTCCAGACGCTGGAAAATCATTGCCTTAATCCGAATGCAATATTTATTGCCGCCGAAACGGATGACGGAGACATCGCCGGTTTTATTACGGCATCCAGCAGCTGGAATAAATTTATTACCATTGATTACGTTGCCGTGGAACGTTCAAAACGCAGGACCGGCGCGGCGCACAGGCTCATGGCCGCTGCTCACGTCTGGGCGCGCAGCGTGAATGCCGCGGGGCTGAGGCTGGAAACGCAAAACGTAAATGTCCCGGCATGTCTGTTTTATCTGAATTATGGATTTACCCTGGGCGGCTACGACCGCTACCTTTACCACGCCCTGCCGGAAAAAGAGGAAATTGCGCTTTTCTGGTATTACATGCTGGCGTGATGTCTGTATTTAACGGTGCAAAGGGAATAGAGATTTATCTGAATTTTCCCGTTTTGCCCGCTTGCGCATAATTTGCGGCTAATCTTGAAATTCACTATTAAGGAGACCGGTATGTCTACAGGAAATAACCACACGCTGCATTACCCTCGTCCGCCATTTGTGGAACAACCGCAGCTGGCACCCGGGCTGGCATCGGAAATGAAGCCGTTACCGGATCATGGTGAAACAAGTTATATCGGTTCAGGCAAGCTGGCAGGCAAAAAAGCGCTGATTACCGGCGGTGATTCCGGAATTGGCCGCGCGGTCGCCATCGCCTATGCGCGAGAAGGCGCCGATGTCGCGATTGGCTACCTGCCGGAGGAAGAATCCGATGCGGCAGCGGTGATCGCGCTCATCGAGGCCGAAGGCCGCAAAGCGGTTGCTATTCCCGGCGACATTCGCGTTGAATCCTTCTGCGACACGCTGGTAGAAAAAGCCGTGGCTGAGCTGGGCGGGCTGGATATTCTGGTCAACAACGCCGGGCGTCAGCAGTACTGCGAATCTATCGACAACCTCACCACCGCCGATTTTGACGCCACGTTTAAAACCAACGTCTATGCGCCCTTCTGGATAACCAAAGCCGCGCTGCGTCATCTGCAGGAAGGCGCCGTCATCATCAACACCTCGTCCGTGCAGGCGTTTAAGCCAAGCGAGATCCTGGTGGACTACGCGCAAACCAAAGCCTGTAACGTCGCCTTTACCAAGTCGCTCGCTAAACAGCTTGGCCCGCGCGGCATTCGGGTGAACGCGGTCGCGCCAGGGCCATACTGGACGCCGCTGCAGTCAAGCGGTGGCCAGCCGCAGTCGAAGGTACAGCAGTTCGGGGAAGACACCCCGCTGGGCAGGCCGGGCCAGCCGGTTGAAATCGCCCCGCTGTACGTGCTGTTTGCCTCTGACACCTGCTCCTATGCCTCCGGCCAGGTATGGTGCTCTGACGGCGGTACCGGCGTGTTGTAATGCTTCTCTATGACCTGGTCATCGCATGGACAGGTCACATTTCTCTTCACTCCGTTCGCCAGCCGGACGTCTGTGGGCCGATCGCCTCAGAATCCCAGCCCTCATTGTTTATCGTGAAATTCGTACCTCGATAGCGAATGCGGGCAAACAGCAGATCGCTATCGTCACCTTCCCGCTCTGCAATTGCCACCATGTTCATCACGTCAGCCAGGTGAGTCCGGTGCCTTCCCATGTATGAGTGCGGTTCTGGACGTTATCAAACCAGTCCATTTTTTTCATTTCAGTACGAGGTATCATCGGTGAAGTAATATACAGGGAGAACAGAATGGACGCGGCATTACTCGATATGATGCGCTCAGGCGGGAGAAATAAAGCCTGGGCAGAAACAATGGTTAACCTTGAAGCCAGAAAACTGGTTGATACTGCCAGCAGACTTTCAGCCTTTCACCTTCAGGATGGTCTGACACGAATGAATTTTGTTCAGGAAATAAAACAGGTTGTAGAGCAGCAATTTGCCGCTGCCCGGCGCGCGATATCAGATGAAGAGTGCATAGCATGCATCAAAAATCTGAGGGTAGAGACCGAAAACCTCGAAGAACAGGGCCGGATGTTACGAATGAAGACAGCAAAACTTTACGCCAAAGTGGAGTTCGTCCGTGAAAATAACAAAATTGTTGGGTATGTGATATCTGCAGTGAACGTAGTGCTTTCGGGAGCAGAGATAGCTTTAGGTACAACGCTGCTTGCCAGCGCTAATCCAATAGGTGTGTTGGCTGGAGCAATACTCGTTGTGGATGGATTCAATGGCCTAAGCAAAGAATTTAGCCGTCAGGTGCTTCATGATTCTACATCTGAAGGGTTTGCTGCTAATGCAGCTATGTCTACGGCTGAATTTTTGGGGTTTAGTTCTAAAAGTGGATTAGGCGTGTATAAATCAATCTCACTTGTTGCTAATGCTTACAGCATTTTTGGTTTAATAAGGAGGCCTGGAACATGGAGACTATTTCGCTATATACCAGTCGATTATTACAGAAAAGTCAGTACGTTAAGTCGACCAAAGCTAACCATGAAAATAGTTGGATACGGCGTAAAGGCTAAAGTTATTTTTGATCTGATGACAATTACCGATCGCCCTCAATCTTAGATGCATATTGTTTATACCGCCAGGCTTTAAATGCGAGTTTGGCGGGCGTCAAATACCAGATAAAAGGTAATCCTACAATCAATGAAAAAGCCAGAGAGAGTGTGTTGTTTTTTGTCGATAATACAGATGTAAAGATAAGAATTACGAAAGCAACAATAGTTATCCACTTAGCTACATTAAACCGTTTTGCTAAGTCCTGAATTACTTCATCAAGAGTTCCCCCGAAATTTTCCACATTGCTTTTAATTTTCTGAAGATCTGTATGACTGAAGCCGGACTCCAGCAGTGTTTCTTCGCTCACTTTCATGGATTTTTATCCTTAAAATTCACCAGAACATCATAGGTAAGTCTACCCGAAATCAGATGATAAATCGCCACATACAAACCCAATTTCGACATTGATTATTTTCATTAAAAAAACATCAAGTTACGTAGATAATGTGGTTCTTTACACGATTGGACGTCAAACCCGTTTTCTGGAAAATAAGCCAGTAAGTATAAAAATTCCGCCAGCAGCAGCCGCAGGGGTTATTCTATCCATATCCACAGAAAGATTATGACAAAAAATGATAATTAATAACTGGCCCGATAATCGCGCACATTATGCATGCCCCCGCCGGGCGTTAGCGTCGTTCGAGCGAGTGCAGAAACCGCTTCAGCACCTCTGAGCGGATAACGCGGTGACACACCAGCGTCAGCTCGCTCTCTTTCAGCCGATCGATGATGTCCACATACACCACATTCTCCAGGCTTACCGCCCGGGCGGAGGCAGGCAGCAACGCAAGGCCAAACCCCGCCGCGACCAGGCTTATCACCGTGGGGACGTCGGTGGCGTTTTGCACCACATGAGGCTGAAACCCCGCGCTGCTGCAGGCGTCGTAGAAGTATTGTTCCAGCCCCATTCCCTCCGGATCGCGCAGGGAGATCCACTTTTCGTCTTTAACGGATGAGAGCGTAAGCGCGGCGGAACCGGCAAGCGGATGCTGGCGGGACAGCGCCAGCACCGTTTTCTCCGTGGTAAAGGGGCGGCTTTGCAGATCGTCGGGAAGCAGCGGAAGCGGCGCGCGGATGATGGCAACGTCCAGCTGGTTGCTCTGCACGGCGGCATACAGGTTTTGCACATTCCCCGTCATCAGGGAGATGGTGATAGCGGGCCAGCTGGCATGCAGTTCGCGAAGCGTCGCGGGCAGCTTGCCGTCGAACATCGCGCTGGATACGCATCCCAGGTTCAACACCCCCTGCTCGCCCCTGGCCGTTTGCCGGGCATCGAGTATCGCCTGCTCCGTCATCGAAATCGCGATTCTGGCCTTGCTAAGAAAGGCAACGCCTGCAGGCGTCAGGGTTAAGCGACGGTTCGCCCGGCTAAACAGCGTGACGCCTAAACGTTCCTCCAGCGTTTTTATCTGCTGGCTCAGGGCGGGCTGCGCCATATTCAGCCGCTCCGCCGCCCGGTGCATGTGAAGCTCTTCAGCAACCACGATGAAGTTGCGCATTAATCGAAACTGCATAAAACCCCGCTGACGATTGATATGAAATTACTTATCAAAATAGCATTAATGATGCCATTGATGATATCACTCGTTCGCATAAAAATGGACGCATTCATTCGAGGGAGGACAGTATGAAAAAGCCAATCAACGATCTCAGAAGCGCCATTGAACTGCTGCAGCAGCACGAAGGGCAGTACATTGAAACCAGCCATCCGGTCGACCCTAACGCCGAGCTGGCGGGGGTTTACCGGCACATTGGCGCAGGCGGTACGGTTAAACGGCCTACCCGCACGGGCCCGGCCATGATGTTTAACAGCGTGAAGGGCTACCCGGGCTCGCGCATTCTGGTGGGGATGCACGCCAGCAGGGAGCGCGCGGCGCTGCTTTTAGGCTGCGAACCCTCCGAACTGGCGAAGCACGTGGGCCAGGCGGTGAAAAACCCGGTTGCGCCAATAGTTGTTCCGGCTGCGCAGGCCCCGTGTCAGGAACAGGTTTTTTACGCCGACGACCCTGATTTTGACCTGCGTAAACTCCTGCCCGCGCCGACCAACACCCCCATCGACGCAGGGCCGTTTTTCTGCCTTGGCCTGGTGCTGGCAAGCGACCCGGAAGATCCTTCCCTGACCGACGTCACGATCCACCGTCTCTGCGTGCAGGAGCGCGATGAGCTCTCCATGTTCCTTGCCGCCGGTCGCCATATCGAAGTGTTCCGCAAAAAGGCCGAAGAGGCCGGAAAACCGCTGCCGGTGAC
>CAMKZP010000115.1 GCA_946477805.1 uncultured Enterobacter sp. | reverse complement strand
GGCGGTTAACCGCCTGCTGCACCAGCCGTGGTCAACGCTCAGCCAGCTTTCGGCGTTTTCGCTGTCGTTTATGCTGCTGGCGCTGCTTCTGGTGCTGCGCGGCGACCTTCTGGACCGCTGGCAACAGCAGCTTCCGCCGGAAAGCCCTAACTATTTTCTGATCAACATTGCCCCTGAGCAGGTGACGCCGCTGAAGGGCTTCCTGTCCGAGCATCACATTATTCCGGAGGCGTTCTATCCGATCGTTCGCGCACGTCTGACGCAGATCAACGGCCAGACGACGGAGGGAAATAAGGACGAGTCGCTTAACCGCGAGCTGAACCTGACCTGGCAGGAGAAGCGCCCCGATCACAACCCGATAACTGCCGGAACCTGGCCGCCAAAAGCGGGTGAGGTATCGATGGAGGAGGGGCTGGCGAAGCGCCTGAACGTCAGGCTGGGCGACAGCGTGACCTTTACCGGCGACACGCAGGACTTCAGCGCTAAGGTGACCAGCCTGCGCAAGGTCGACTGGGAAAGCCTGCGCCCCAACTTCTTCTTTATCTTCCCAACGGGCGCGCTGGACGGACAGCCGCAGAGCTGGCTCACCAGCTTCCGCTGGGAAAACGGCAACGGCATGCTGACCCAGCTCAACCGGGAATTCCCGACGGTGAGCCTGCTGGATATCGGCGCGATCCTGAAGCAGGTGGGCCAGGTGCTTGAGCAGGTAAGCCGCGCCCTGGAGGTGATGGTGGTGCTGGTGACTGTCTGCGGCGTGCTGCTGCTATTGGCGCAGGTGCAGGTGGGCATGCGCCAGCGTCATCAGGAGCTGGTGGTCTACCGCACGCTGGGGGCCAGCAGGCGCCTGCTGCGCGCCACGCTCTGGAGCGAGTTTGCCCTGCTGGGGATGGTGGCCGGTCTGGTGGCGGCCATCGGCGCTGAAACCGCGCTGGCGGTGCTGCAGACCAAGGTCTTCGACTTCCCGTGGGAGCCTGACTGGCGGCTGTGGATCACGCTGCCTGTCTGCGGTGCGGTGCTGTTGTCTCTGTGCGGCGGCTGGCTCGGGACGCGTTTGCTGAAAGGCAAAGCGCTGTTCCGACAATTTGTGAGTTAGTTCAATGCAGTGATGATTACGCACCGGTTTATATACTGGTGCGTAATCACTTAGTAGCACAAAACGATAATACCCATAACTTTAGTAGCACAAAACATTAAAAAACCGCCCACACAGCCAGATTATTTCCAGTTAATATTCACCTGCTAAATATTTAGCAGCGTGTCTATCAAGGAAAAATAATGACTATAAAAAAATCAGCGCTGGCGGTAACGATCGGCGCGGCGGTGGCATTAACGTCTTTCGCAACGCAGGCGGAAATCACGGTACTTAAGCAAGATCCTCAGGCGGGTAACCCGCTGAGCCGCCTGAACTTTACCGTTGGCGGCAGTATTCGTCCCCAGTTCAACATGATGACCGGCGACGGTGACAAAGGTTCTTACAAACGCAATGGCTTCGACGGCGGCACCCGTTTCCGTTTCGCGGCAGATTACTACCTGTTTGATGACATCAGCTGGATCAGCTACTACGAGCTGGGCGTGAACATTCCTGCGCTGTTCGACTGGGACAGCCACTATGCAGAGGGCGCAAACGACACCTCTCGCCGCATGCTGTACACCGGCCTCAAGAGCGATACCTGGGGCACCCTGACCTTTGGCCAGCAGAACAGCGTTTACTACGACGTGGTCGGCGCGAAAACCGATATCTGGGACTACGACATGATCGGCCAGGCGCCGGGTAACGGCATCAACGGCGATTACGACGGTTCTTATCGTTCACGCAAAATGCTGAAATATAAGAAAACCGTGGGCGATGCTGACATCTATGCCTCTTACCTGTTTGAAGACAGCGAATACCTGCCGGGCAACGGTTTGCGCTACAAGCGTAAAGGCGGCGGCTCGCTGGGTCTGGATTATCACCTGACGACCGATCTGACCTGGGGCGCAGCGTGGAACTACACCCGTGCCGATATGCGTAACCCGGCCAACGGCGACAGCAAATCTTACGACCAGAACATCCTCGGTACCGCACTGAGCTGGACGCCGGACAACTGGACCTTCTCCGCGGGCGGCGGCTGGTATCAGAACTTCATGACCACCAAAAAAGTGTCTACCGACAACTATTTTGCCGGTGACGCATGGGGTATTGAATACTTCGCAGGCTACAAATTCCCAATCGGCCAGTATGCGGTTAAATCTATCCAGCCTTACTTCATGGGCGACCGTATCCAGTACGTGAACGGCCGTAACTACCAGCGCATCGACAACGGCGTGGGTATTAGCTTCCAGCTGGACTACGGTTTCCGCGTGGATTACGAACACGTGTTCACCTCCAGCACCGACAACCTGGGCGATATGAACCTGGTGCGTCTGCGTTACGACTTCTAAGGTCGGATCGCTGGCCCTCTCCCACGGGGAGAGGGAACAAACAGTAAAAACGGCAACCTCGTTGCCGTTTTGCGTTTACCTCGCCACCCGGCTTTATTTTTCAGCGATTAAGCCACTTGGCAACGTCTTCAAACGTCCCGCGATACACAATCTTCTCCGCCTTTTTCTCCAGCTGATAGCCGTACATCGGGTCGTAATAGTCCTTCAGCAGCGGCGCAAGCCAGCTGAAGTGTGCGTCGGTGCTGCCGGAGCGCTGCTGTTCCAACAGCGCGGAATCTAACAGCGCGGTGAATTCCGCAAAGCGCTGCAGCCCCAGGCGGCGGCGGATGGCGAACAGGCCGTGGTGCAGATAGTCGCTGTACGCTTCCCAGCCCGCCTCTTCGCCGTAGGCGGCTGAAAAATCGGCCCACATGTGGTCGAAATACTCTTCGCGCAGGCGCTCAAGACGAACGTCAAACGGATCTTCTACCACCACTATGGCTGCCTGAACCATGCGGTCGCGCAGGCACTCCGGCAGGTGGTTGGAGCCAATCATCCGGCCCTCGTCTTCCAGCACCCAGCGCGCAGCGTCTTTTTTCAGTAGCGCCACCGCAAGGTGGTTTTCGAAGCTCGCCTGGGAAAGCTGCGGCGTGAGCGTGCGGCCAAACGACGAGCCGCGATGGTGCGCCAGCCCTTCCAGATCGATACCCTGCGCGTGCTGCTTCACCAGCAGCGTTTTGCCGCTCCCGGTGCAGCCGCCAATCAGCACCATCGGTTTTTGTACCTGCTCCTCCGTGGCCTGCATCGCGGCCTGGCGCAGGGCCTTATAGCCGCCGCGGATCAGCGGGTAGTCGACGCCCGCCTCCTTCAGCCAGGCCTGGGAGATGTGGGAGCGCTGGCCGCCGCGCGCGCAGCAGAGATAGCCGTCAGGATGGGCGAGGCTGGCTTCGCGCCAGGCGCTGATGCGCGCCGCGCGGGTATCGCCGTTCACCAGGCTATGGCCGAGCGCAAGCGCGGCCTCCGGCCCCTGGCGCTTATAGCAGGTGCCGACGGCGGCGCGCTCGTCGTCGTTCATTAAGGGCAGGTTGAGCGCGGCGGGCATCGCGCCCTGGGCAAATTCGATCGGCGCGCGAACGTCGATCAGAGGGGTATCGGACGCGAGGATCGCGCGATAGTCCGTTCCATCGTTCATGGTGATTCCAGAAGAAAACTCAGCAGCAATGGGCGGGAATTGTACGCCGGGGACAGGGAAGATCAACTCCCCGGCGGAAGAGCCTTACCTGAGCTTTGACTGCGCCCAGACAATACCGCTCGCGTACTCCGGCGGCAGCAGGGGAACGATCGCTTCCAGCGTGGCGCTCAGGCGGTCCGTATCTGAATCGTTCAGGTTCAGGTGGCCGACTTTACGCCCCGGACGCACCTCTTTGTCATACCAGTGCAGATGCACCAGCGGCAGCTTCAGCCAGTCGTAGTTCAGATCGGTGCCGATCAGGTTGATCATCACCGACGGGCTGTTCACCACCGGCTGCGGCAGCGGCAGGGCAGTAATCGCGCGCAGGTGTAGATCGAACTGGCTGATGGACGCGCCGTTTTGCGTCCAGTGGCCGCTGTTGTGCACGCGCGGCGCCAGCTCGTTAATCAGCAGGCCGGACGGGGTGATAAAGCACTCCATCGCCATCACGCCGACGTAGCCCAGCTCGTGCATGATGGCGGAGAGCATCTCTTCCGCCTGCGCCTGCTGTGCGGCGTTTGCATGAGGGAAGGCGACGCTGGTGCGCAGGATCCCGTCCTGATGCAGGTTATGCGTCAGAGGGTAAAACACGGTGTGACCGTCGTGCCCGCGAGCGCCAACCAGCGACACTTCGCCGCTAAAGTTGATGCCCTGCTCAACGATGCACTCGCCGTAGCACTCATCCGGCAGCCCGGCGGTTTCGTTTGCGCGCAGGCGCCACTGTCCGCGGCCGTCGTAGCCGCCAACGCGACGCTTCACGATCGCCAGTTCGCCCAGCGTGGTAAACACGTCGTTCCACTCGCTTTTGTCGGACAGCAGCTGCCACGGCGCGGTCGCCAGGCCAAGCCTGTCGAACAGCTGCTTTTGCGTCAGACGATCGGCAATAATCGGGAACACGTCGCGGTTGACGAAGGCATTGTGGCGCGCCAGCTCGCGGGTCAGCGCGGTTTCCGGCCAGCGTTCAACCTCGGCGGTAATCACGCTCTGA
Organism: uncultured Enterobacter sp.; assembly: GCA_946477805.1. Classification (GTDB taxonomy): domain Bacteria; phylum Pseudomonadota; class Gammaproteobacteria; order Enterobacterales; family Enterobacteriaceae; genus Enterobacter. Next base: position 4,525 of record CAMKZP010000115.1, on the reverse strand, counting down.
TGGAACGGCACGGCTTCCGGCTCGGCGTCCAGCCCAACGGGCCAGACGGCAATGCCCAGCGGCTCACCGGCCTGACGCAGCATGCGGCCCAGCTGGCCGTTGCCGAGGACGCAGACCTGCTTCATGCCGCACCCCGCGGATCCGGGTTATCCAGCACCTCGTCGGTCTGGGCTTTTCGCCAGTCCGCCAGCCGCTGACGCAGGTCTTTATCGTGAGTCGCAAGGATTTGCGCCGCCAGCAGGGCCGCGTTTGCCGCACCCGCTTTGCCAATCGCCAGCGTACCAACAGGAATACCGCGCGGCATCTGGACGATAGAGTAGAGGCTATCCACGCCGCTTAGCGCGGCGCTTTGTACCGGAACACCCAGTACCGGCACCAGCGTTTTCGCGGCAATCATGCCCGGCAGGTGTGCTGCGCCGCCCGCACCGGCAACGATCACTTCGTAACCGTTCTCTTCGGCGCTTTCGGCGAAGCTAAACAGTTTGTCAGGGGTACGGTGCGCGGAGACCACTTCAACGTGGTGCGGAACATTCAGGATTTCAAAGATTTCGGCGGTGAACTGCATGGTAGCCCAGTCGCTTTTGGACCCCATCACGATGGCGACACGCGCCGGATTATTGCGGGAAGACATGCGTCTTAAAACTCCTGTGGTGCGAAACACACTGCTTTCGAGGGCACAGAGAATAGCATGTAATACGGGCAAGGAAAACGGTTGCGCGGTTAAAAGGTGAGCCGTTGTTGGGGTAAATGCAGAACAAAACAGGCCGCACCTGGCGGCCTGTTTTGCGGGGATTTTACAGCAGATTGCCTGCGGTCAGGTTCTCTTTATCGAACGCGTGACCGACATCAATATGGTTCTCCATGCTGGTGTCGATGTTCGAACCTGCTTCAGGCAGGGAGAAGCGATTCTCCGCGGCCATCGCGCCAGTAGACACTACGGCTGCCAGCAGCAGGGCGCTAACGATGCTGATTTTTTTCATGTGCTTTTCCTTTCTCATCGTCTTGTCGCTGTCGCGGGTCTGTGTACTGGCGGCACGGCAATCGGGTTTCTTATTTAGTCAGTTCTGCAGTCATGTGTACGCGGTTGTTGAACTGTGCGCTGGTGATTTTGTAAGACGCACCCTGTTCAGCGGCCTGGGCAGCAATTTTCGCTTCTGCACGGTCAAGCGTTGAGCCGGTTGCGCTCACGCTCTGCGCGAAAGAACCGAAAGAAACCAGAGAGAGAGCGGCAACTGCAACGAAAGTTTTGATAGATTTCATGGTCGTATTCCTTAAGTGTTTTGTCTGGAGTAGGGCATGTCGCCCTGATGTGATAAATAATAGACCGACCACGGATTGATTAAAATCGAAACAATTTGCCGATATCGTTCAATTAAATTGAACGTGTTTGATCATTTAGTGCGGTGGGAAAATCAGAACGGAAAAGCGATGAGCTCCACGCCTTGCGGCGTGACTTTGACCATGGAACCTTCCGTGTGCCACGAGCCCAGCACCACGCGGTGGGCGGGTTCGCCGTTGGCGGTCAGGGAATGCACGTCGGGACGATGGGTGTGACCGTGGATCAGCCACTGGACGCGGTGCTTTTCCATAACGTTAACGACGGCCTGCGGGTTCACGTCCATGATGGTCATGGATTTGCTGCTGTTGGCGGCCTTGCTGCCCGCGCGCATTCTGGCGGCGATGCGGTTACGGATAAACAGCGGCAGGGCCAGGAACAGCGTCTGGATCCACGGGGTATGAACCTTAGCGCGAAACGCCAGGTAGCCGGTATCGTCGGTGCAAAGCGTGTCGCCGTGCATGATCAGGACCTTGCGGCCATAGAGGTCGAGCACCTGTTCCTCCGGCAGCAGCGTCATGCCGCTTTCGCGGGCGTAGCGCTTGCCGATGAGGAAATCACGATTGCCGTGAATGAAGAAGCAGGGAACGCCGGAATCTACCAGCGCTTTAATGGCCGCAGCCATTTCACGGTGCAGCGGGTTAGGATCGTCGTCGCCAATCCAGGCTTCAAACAGGTCGCCCAGAATGTACAGCGCGTCGGCGCTTTTCGCTTCACCGCGTAAAAAACGCAGAAAACCGGCGGTTATCGCCGGTTCTTCTGTTTCCAGATGGAGGTCTGCAATAAAGAGTGTCGCCACGAATTACTCGCTGACGGTCACGCTTGTAATCACAACGTCTTCTTTAGGAACGTCCTGGTGCATACCGCTGCGGCCAGTAGAGACGGCTTTGATCTTGTCAACCACGTCCATACCTTCAGCCACTTCTGCGAACACGCAGTAGCCCCAACCCTGCAGGCTTTCGCCGGAGAAGTTCAGGAAGTCATTGTCCGCCACGTTGATGAAGAACTGTGCGGTTGCGGAGTGAGGCGCCTGGGTACGGGCCATTGCCAGCGTACCGCGGGTGTTTTTCAGACCGTTGTTTGCTTCGTTTTTGATCGCTTCTTTGGTCTCTTTCTGGTTCATGCCAGGTTCGAAACCGCCGCCCTGGATCATAAAGCCGTTGATCACGCGGTGGAAAATAGTGTTGTTGTAGAAACCTTCGCGGCAGTAGTCCAGGAAGTTTTTAACTGTTTCAGGCGCTTTGTCATCAAAGGTCTTGATTACGATATCGCCATGATTAGTGTGGAAAGTAACCATTTTTGCATCCTGTTCCGTTATTGTGGTACGTCGACCCGCGTTCGGGTCATCTATAGGGGCTTGTTATAGCATAACCACAGGATGCGATCACCTTGCATTGTGTGCTGCTTCGGGTTTGAATTACGGGTAGAATACCCGGTTTTCGTCCACACACGTGTTTACATGGAATCTTCGATGTTAAAAATCTTTAATACAATGACGCGCCAAAAAGAGGAATTTAAACCTATCCATGCCGGGGAAGTCGGCATGTACGTGTGTGGTATTACGGTTTACGATCTCTGTCACATCGGCCATGGCCGTACCTTTGTCTCTTTCGACGTGGTTTCTCGCTACCTGCGTTTTCTGGGTTACACCCTGAAGTACGTGCGCAACATCACCGACATCGACGACAAAATCATCAAGCGCGCTAATGAAAACGGCGAAAGCTTCGTGGCGCTGGTGGACCGTATGATCGTCGAAATGCACAAAGACTTCGACGCGCTGAATATCCTGCGCCCGGACAGCGAGCCGCGCGCGACCCACCATATTCATGAAATTATCGAGATCACGCAAAAGCTGATTGAACGCGGTCACGCCTACGTTGCGGATAACGGCGACGTGATGTTCTCGGTGCCAACGGACCCAACCTACGGCGCGCTTTCCCGCCAGGATCTGGAACAGCTGCAGGCCGGTGCCCGCGTGGACGTGGTTGACGTGAAGCGCAACCCGATGGACTTCGTGCTGTGGAAGATGTCCAAAGAGGGCGAGCCGAGCTGGCCCTCCCCGTGGGGCGAAGGCCGCCCGGGCTGGCACATTGAGTGCTCGGCGATGAACTGCAAGCAGCTGGGCAACCATTTCGACATTCACGGCGGCGGCTCGGATCTGATGTTCCCGCACCACGAAAACGAAATCGCGCAGTCCACCTGCGCCCACGGCGGCGAGTACGTTAACTACTGGATGCACTCCGGGATGGTGATGGTTGACCGCGAGAAGATGTCGAAATCATTGGGCAACTTCTTCACCGTGCGCGACGTGCTGAAGTACTACGACGCGGAAACCGTGCGCTACTTCCTGATGTCCGGCCACTATCGCAGCCAGCTCAACTACAGCGAAGAGAACCTGAAGCAGGCGCGCGCGGCGCTGGAGCGCCTGTACACCGCGCTGCGCGGCACCGACAAGTCTGTTCCTGCCGCAGGCGGAGAGGCTTTCGAGGCCCGCTTTATTGAGGTGATGAACGACGACTTCAACACCCCGGAAGCCTACTCCGTGCTGTTCGATATGGCGCGTGAGGTCAACCGCCTGAAGTCAGAAGATATGGCCGCGGCGAACGCGCTGGCGTCCCATCTGCGCAAGCTCTCTTCCGTGCTTGGCCTGCTGGAGCAGGAGCCGGACGCGTTCCTGCAGAGCGGCGCGCAGGCGGACGACGGCGAAGTGGCAGAGATTGAAGCGCTGATTAAGGCGCGTCTCGAAGCGCGTCAGGCGAAAGACTGGGCGGCGGCGGACGCGGCGCGTAACCGTCTGACCGAGATGGGCATTATTCTGGAAGATGGCCCGCAGGGTACCACCTGGCGTCGTAAGTAATTCTGGTATGGCCTGATGCCCTCTCCCACAGGGAGAGGGAGAAAACCTAATTATTCCCTCTCCCTCTGGGAGAGGGGTAGGGTGAGGGCAACATCGCGCACCTTTCCCTCACCACGTTCCCCATAACAATGAATTCACTCCGGTAAACCTCGGCTACATTCTGATTTTACGCCGATTCGCGCGTGATAAGCTGCCCGGAGAGGGTGATGCGCTGGTCGGTTTTGAAGATATGCTTCACGTTAACCTCACGTCGCCGTCGTTCACCTACGTCTCCTCCGCCAGCGACGAAACCGGACGCCAGGCGGCGGGGCTGATTATCCGCCAGCTGAAAG
>CAMKZP010000114.1 GCA_946477805.1 uncultured Enterobacter sp. | reverse complement strand
ATCTACACTCGACTAGTCGTCGGCAGCGTCAGATGTGTATAAGAGACAGCGGTGATGGTGATAAAGCCCTCCATGCCGTCGCGCACGGCGTGATCGAGCAGCACGATCCCCCGGCTGACGCTGCGCCCGCTCGGGTCGTTGTCGCTGGCCACCAGCGGCCGCACCCCGGCGTAGGCGCGAAGAATTCGCGTCTGCGCCATTACCGGCGCCAGCTTTTCCCCTTCGCGCAGCAGGATGTCCACCTCCTGCGCCGTGACGCGGTTGTCGTCAATCTCGCTGTAGTCGACGTGGGTGGAGGTGGTGCCGATGAGCGAAATGGTATCGCCGGGAACCAGAATGTCGGCGTCGGACGGTTTGCGGCAGCGGTTGATTACATGGTTATTGATGCGGTGGTCGAGGATCAGCAGCGAGCCTTTGGCCGGGAACATGCGAATGGATAAGTCGGCGTACTCCGCGATGCGCTGCCCCCAGATGCCTGCGGCGTTAATAACGACGGCGGCAAACAGCTCGCTGTGTTCGTTGTACTGCGTATCAAAAATCCGCACGCCCCGCACGGTGTTGCCTTCGCGGATAAGCCCGGTGACCTCATGCCCGGTCAAAATGCGCGCGCCGTGCTCGCGGGCGTCCAGCATATTGGCGGCCGTCAGGCGGAAGGGGTCGACGGTGCCGTCCGGGACTTTCACCGCCCCGGTCAGGGCAGGGTTGACGGAAGGTTCTATTTGGCGGGCGAGGGCGGGGTCAATCGCCTCGGCCTGGATACCGGCCGCGCTGCAGGCGGTGATAAACGTCGACTGAAACGACAGATCGTCTTCGGGAAGGGTAATGAACAGGCCGTCGGTGGGCTCAACGCAGTGGCGGGCGATGCGCCTGAGGATCTGGTTTTCGGCAATACACTCGCGCGCGGATTCACCGTCGGTGACGGCATAGCGCGCGCCGCTGTGCAGCAGGCCATGGTTGCGCCCGGTCGCGCCGGTGGCGATATCATGGCGCTCCAGAAGCGTGACGCTCAGCCCTCGCAGGGCGCAGTCGCGCGCGATCCCGGCACCGGTGGCGCCACCGCCAATGATTATCACATCGCTGTAACGAGGATCGTGAGTGGTCATCGTTTAACCTCTATGTTCGTTTTTTATCATTTAGCCATAGCAAAAGTGTGGTTTGTTTGATTTCGAACATAAACGCGCGCAATTCGAAAGTGAAACGTGATTTCATGCGCTTTTTTGCGCACTCTGTCATATTTCTGTAACAATCTGTGCGTTGATTCACAGTAACAATCGTCATGATTTCTTAACATCGCCGCCTCTGGATTCAGGTGCGAGCCACCTTCCCATTCAATACAAGGCCACGGAGGCTGTTATGCTCAGTATCTTTAAACCTGCGCCGCACAGGGCGCGTCTGCCCGAGGCAGAAATAGATCCGCTTTACCGCCGTCTGCGCTGGCAAATCTTCCTGGGAATTTTCTTCGGGTACGCGGCGTACTATCTGGTGCGTAAAAACTTCGCGCTCGCCATGCCGTATCTGGTGGAGCAGGGCTTCTCCCGTGGCGATCTGGGCTTCGCGCTGTCGGGGATCTCTATCGCTTACGGTTTTTCCAAATTCATCATGGGCTCGGTGTCCGACCGTTCGAATCCGCGCGTGTTCCTGCCCGCCGGTTTGATCCTGGCGGCAGCGGTGATGCTGTTTATGGGCTTTGTGCCCTGGGCGACCTCCAGCATTGCGATCATGTTCGTGCTGCTGTTCCTCTGCGGCTGGTTCCAGGGGATGGGATGGCCGCCGTGCGGACGCACCATGGTGCACTGGTGGTCGCAGAAAGAGCGCGGCGGCATTGTGTCGGTGTGGAACTGCGCCCATAACGTCGGCGGCGGTATTCCGCCTCTGCTGTTCCTGCTCGGGATGGCCTGGTTCAACGACTGGAAAGCCGCGCTCTACATGCCCGCCTTCGGCGCCATCGTCGTGGCGATTATTGCCTTTGCGCTGATGCGCGATACCCCGCAGTCCTGCGGCCTGCCGCCGATTGAAGAGTACAAAAACGATTATCCGGATGATTACAGCAAGGAGCACGAAGAAGAGCTGACCGCAAAGCAGATCTTCATGAAGTACGTGCTGCCGAACAGACTGCTGTGGTACATCGCGGTGGCGAACGTGTTTGTTTACCTGCTGCGCTACGGCATCCTCGACTGGTCACCAACCTACCTGAAAGAGGTGAAGCACTTCGCGCTGGATAAATCGTCCTGGGCGTATTTCCTGTATGAATATGCCGGGATCCCGGGCACGCTGCTCTGCGGCTGGATGTCGGATAAAGTGTTCCGCGGCAACCGCGGCGCGACGGGCGTGTTCTTTATGACACTGGTGACCATTGCCACCGTCGTTTACTGGCTCAACCCGCCGGGTAACCCGTCTGTAGATATGGCGTGTATGATCGTGATCGGCTTCCTGATCTACGGCCCGGTAATGCTGATTGGTCTGCACGCGCTGGAGCTGGCACCGAAAAAAGCGGCAGGGACGGCGGCGGGCTTTACCGGTCTGTTCGGCTATCTCGGCGGTTCGGTCGCGGCGAGCGCCATCGTGGGCTATACCGTAGACTTCTTCGGCTGGGACGGCGGCTTTATGGTGATGATTGGCGGAAGCGTGCTGGCGGTGCTGCTGCTGATTGTCGTTATGATCGGTGAAAAACGTCATCACGCTGACGTGCAGGCGCGTCGTCAATAAGGGGCATTGTGATGAAACTGACTCAGTTAGCCACCGGCCTGCTGCTGGCCGGTTTAATGACCGGCTCCGCGCTGGCGGCCGATAAGATTGTGATTGCCCACCGCGGCGCCAGCGGCTATCTGCCGGAGCACACGCTCCCGGCAAAAGCGATGGCCTATGCGCAGGGGGCGGACTATCTGGAGCAGGATCTGGTGATGACGAAGGACGACCAGTTGGTCGTCCTGCATGACCACTATCTTGACCGCGTGACGGACGTGGCGGAGCGTTTCCCGGACCGCGCCCGCAAGGATGGCCGCTACTACGCCATCGACTTTACGCTGGCGGAGATCCGCTCTCTGAAGTTTAGCGAAGGCTTTGAAATTGAAAACGGCAAGAAGGTGCAGGTCTATCCGGGGCGTTTCCCGATGGGCAAGTCCGACTTCCGCATTCATACCTTTGAAGAGGAGATTGAGTTCGTTCAGGGGCTGAACCACTCCACCGGGAAAAACATCGGTATCTATCCGGAAATCAAAGCCCCGTGGTTCCACCATCAGGAAGGGAAGGATATCGCGGCGAAAACCCTGGACGTGCTAAAGCAGTACGGCTACACCAGCAAGCAGGATAAGGTCTACCTGCAGTGTTTTGACGCGGCTGAGCTTAAGCGCATCAAAAACGAGCTGGAGCCGGAGAGGGGGATGAACCTCAATCTGGTGCAGCTGATTGCTTATTCCGACTGGAATGAAACCCAGGAGAAGCAGCCGGACGGGAAGTGGGTTAACTATAGCTATGACTGGATGTTTAAGCCGGGCGCGATGAAGCAGATTGCGCAGTACGCCGACGGCATTGGGCCGGATTACCATATGCTGGTGGCGGAGGGCTCCACCCCGGGCCACGTGAAGCTGACGGCAATGGTTAACGAGGCGCACGCCAGCAAGCTGCAGGTGCATCCGTATACGGTGCGCGCGGACCAGCTGCCAGCGTATGCGACGGACGTGAATCAGCTTTACGACGTGCTGTATAATCAGGCGGGCGTGGACGGGCTGTTTACGGATTTCCCGGATAAAGCGGTCGAATTCATTCACCGGAAATAGGTTTGGCAGGTCGGGTAAGGCGAAGCCGTCACCCGACAATCAGGCTTTGCGGCTGGATGCCCTCATACTAACCCTCTCCCACAGGGAGAGGGGACAAGGGCAATTACATCTCGATCTCAATATCGCCTTTTGCCCGGCAGCAGCAGGGCAAAATTTCACCTTCGTTGATAAAGGCCAGCGGTTCGGTCAGCCAGTCCACCTGGCCTGCGACCAGACGGCAGCGGCAGGAGCCGCAATAGCCGGAACGACACTGGTACTCTACCTCCACCTGGTGCGCCTCAAGCGCCACCAGCAGCGAAGGGTGCTCTTCCCGACACAGAACTTCCGTGCCGGAAAGACGTAGCGTCACGCGTGACATCAGAGCTGGAAGTCGCTCAGGTCGTCGGTGTTGACTTCAGAATCAATCTGACCCACCAGGTAAGAACTCACTTCCACCTCCTGCGGCGCGACCTGTACGTTATCGGACACCAGCCAGGTGTTGATCCACGGGATAGGGTTAGAGCGCGTCTGGAACGGCAGGTCGAGGCCGACCGCCTGCATGCGGATGTTGGTGATGTACTCAACGTACTGGCACAGAATGTCTTTGTTCAGGCCAATCATGGAGCCGTCGCGGAACAGGTAGTCTGCCCACTCTTTCTCCTGCTGTGCCGCCAGCACGAACAGGTCGTAGCACTCCTGCTTGCACTCTTCGGCGATTTCCGCCATCTCCGGGTCGTCCGTACCGCTGCGCAGCAGGTTCAGCATGTGCTGGGTCCCGGTCAGGTGCAGGGCTTCATCGCGGGCGATCAGGCGGATGATTTTGGCGTTGCCTTCCATCAGCTTGCGCTCGGCAAAGGCGAAGGAGCAGGCGAAGCTCACGTAGAAGCGGATGGCTTCCAGCGCGTTCACGCTCATCAGGCACAGGTACAGCTGCTTTTTCAGCGCGCGCAGGTTCACGGTAACGGTCTTGCCGTTCACGTTGTGCGTGCCTTCGCCCAGCAGGTGCCAGTAGCTGGTCATCTCGATCAGCTCATCGTAGTAGTGCGCAATGCCTTCCGCGCGCTTCTGGATCTGCTCGTTGGTGACGATATCGTCAAACACCACCGCCGGATCGTTCACGATGTTGCGGATGATGTGGGTGTAAGAGCGGGAGTGGATCGTCTCCGAGAACGCCCAGGTTTCCACCCAGGTTTCCAGCTCCGGAATGGAGATCAGCGGCAGCAGCGCCACGTTCGGGCTGCGGCCCTGGATGGAGTCCAGCAGCGTCTGGTATTTCAGGTTGCTGAGGAAGATGTGCTTTTCGTGATCCGGCAGCGCCTGGAAATCGATGCGGTCGCGGGAAACGTCAACTTCTTCGGGGCGCCAGAAGAAGGAGAGTTGCTTTTCAATCAGCTTTTCGAAGATGTCATATTTTTGCTGATCGTAGCGTGCCACGTTGACCGGCTGGCCGAAGAACATCGGCTCTTTGAGCTGGTCGTTTTTCGTCTGTGAAAAGGTGGTGTATGCCATGAATGTGTCCTGTGGTGTTATTTTCCCCTCACCCTAACCCTCTCCCCTGAGGGGAGAGGGAACCGTCCGGAGCAATTTTTTCACCCTCGTCCCTGTGGGGAGAGGGCCGGGGTGAGGGGCGTATTATTAGATCTTACATGCGCCGCTTTCGCAGCCATCGTCCTGAATTGACGGCACCATGTCGTCCTGCGCGTCTTCCGCACCGTCACGGGTGTTGTGATAGTACAGGGTTTTCACGCCAAACTTATACGCGGTCAGCAGGTCTTTCAGCAGCTGCTGCATCGGCACCTTGCCGGACGGGAAGCGCGTCGGGTCGTAGTTGGTGTTAGCAGAGATCGACTGGTCGATAAACTTCTGCATGATACCCACCAGCTGCAGGTAGCCGTCGTTGTTTGGCATTTCCCACAGCAGCTCGTAGTTGTTGCCCAGCGTTTCGTAATCCGGCACCACCTGACGCAGCACGCCGTCTTTCGACGCTTTGATGCTCACGTGGCCGCGCGGCGGCTCGATGCCGTTGGTGGCGTTAGAGATCTGCGAGGAGGTCTCAGACGGCATCAGGGCAGAGAGCGTTGAGTTACGCAGGCCGTGGGTTTTGATGGACTCGCGCAGCCCTTCCCAGTCGAGGTGCAGAGGCTCGCTGACGATCGCATCCAGGTCTTTCTTATAGGTGTCGATCGGCAGAATGCCTTTGGCGTAGGTGGTTTCATTGAACCACGGGCACGCGCCTTGCTCTTTCGCCAGCTCGTTAGAGGCTTTCATCAGGTAGTACTGAATAGCTTCAAACGTCTGGTGGGTCAGGTTGTTGGCGCTGCCGTCGGAGTAACGCTTGCCGTTTTTCGCCAGCCAGTAGGCGAAGTTGATCACGCCGATACCCAGGGTACGACGGCCCATTGCGCCGCGTTTTGCCGCCGGGATGGGGTAATCCTGGTAGTCCAGCAGGGCGTCGAGCGCACGTACCGCCAGCACGGCCAGCTCTTCCAGCTCGTCCAGGCTCTTGATCGCGCCCAGGTTAAACGCGGAAAGCGTACACAGCGCGATTTCGCCGTTTTCGTCGTTGACGTCTTCCAGCGGTTTGGTCGGCAGGGCGATCTCCAGGCACAGGTTGGACTGGCGCACTGGCGCAACCACCGGATCGAACGGGCTGTGGGTGTTGCAGTGGTCAACGTTCTGGATGTAAATGCGGCCCGTAGAAGCACGCTCCTGCATCATCAGGGAGAACAGGTCTACCGCCTTCACGCGCTGCTTGCGAATGCTGTCGTCTTTTTCGTATTTGGTGTACAGACGCTCAAACTCGTCCTGATCGGCAAAGAAGGCGTCGTACAGGCCCGGCACGTCGGACGGGCTGAACAGGGTGATCTCTTCACCTTTCAGCAGACGGGTGTACATCAGCTTGTTGATCTGCACGCCGTAGTCCATGTGGCGCACGCGGTTGCCTTCCACGCCGCGGTTGTTTTTCAGCACCAGCAGGCTTTCCACTTCCAGGTGCCACATCGGGTAGAACAGGGTTGCTGCACCGCCGCGCACGCCGCCCTGAGAGCAGGATTTCACCGCCGTCTGGAAGTGCTTGTAGAACGGGATACAGCCGGTGTGGAACGCTTCACCGCCGCGAATCGGGCTGCCCAGCGCGCGAATACGGCCGGCGTTGATGCCGATCCCGGCACGCTGGGAAACGTATTTTACAATCGCGCTGGAGGTGGCGTTGATGGAGTCCAGGCTGTCACCGCACTCGATCAGCACGCAGGAGCTGAACTGACGGGTAGGAGTACGCACGCCGGACATGATTGGTGTCGGCAGCGAAATTTTGAACGTAGAAACCGCATCGTAGAAACGCTTCACGTATTCCAGACGCGTGTCACGCGGGTAGTTAGAGAACAGGCAGGCGGCCACCAGAATATAGAGGAACTGGGCGCTCTCGTAGATTTCGCCCGTGACGCGGTTCTGAACCAGGTATTTGCCTTCGAGCTGCTTCACCGCCGCGTAGGAGAAGTTCATGTCGCGCCAGTGATCGATAAACCCGTTCATCTGCTCGAACTCTTCTTCCGTATAGTCTTCCAGCAGATGCGTGTCGTATTTGCCCAGCTCAACCATTTTCACCACGTGAGCGTACAGCTTCGGCGGCTCAAACTGGCCGTAGGCTTTTTTACGCAGGTGGAAGATGGCCAGACGTGCAGCGAGGTACTGATAATCCGGCGCGTCGCGGGAGATTAAATCAGCCGCCGCCTTGATGATCGTTTCATGGATATCAGACGTTTTGATGCCGTCGTAGAACTGGATGTGGGATCGCAGCTCAACCTGGGAGATAGATACGTTGTTCAGTCCTTCTGCTGCCCAGTCGAGAACTCGATGGATTTTGTCCAGATTGATACGCTCGGTAGTACCGTCGCGCTTTGTCACCAGCAGACTCTGATTCATGTGGGTTTTTACCTGTCCGTGAAATAAAAAAATATCCCCCGCTTATCCACAGATGACTGTGGATAAATACTACATATAGGGGTTTTACGATAAGATTAACGCAAGATGGTGAGTATTCTAGTAGCGAATCATTTCAGTACAAGAGTTGATTTTGAGGTTAAATTGAGGTTGTGAAAGGGTAAAAAAGGCTAAGTCCTCGTATCGTAAGGCCTGGACGACTTGTCAATAATCTGGAAAAAAAATCTAAAATTTGATCGAGTGCTGATTTCTTCAACGAGACGTCAAAATTGCGCAACATGACGTCGCGCAATCTTTATAAGAATAACGAATGACGTTAGTCGTTTTTGGCTGTTGTATGCAACATATAGTTAACATCCACGCCCGGCGCGAGCTTAAATTTATCCGTTAACGGATTGTAATGCAGACCCGTGATGTGCTGCTCCCTGAGCCAGGTCTGATCAACCCAGCCTAACAGCTCGGCAGGCTTGATGAATTTCTTCACGTCGTGCGTCCCTTTCGGCACCATGCGCAGAACATACTCGGCGCCAACGACCGCCATCAGCCAGGCTTTACCGTTGCGGTTGATGGTGGAGAAAAACACCTGACCGCCCGGTTTAACCAGTTTTGCACAGGCATTGACAACGGATTGCGGATCGGGAACGTGCTCCAGCATCTCCATACAGGTGACGACATCGTACTGGTGGGCATGTTTCGCCGCATGCTCTTCCACGGTTTCCTGCACGTACTCTACCTGCACGCCGGATTCCAGGGCATGAAGCCGTGCAACCTGCAAAGGTTCAAAGCCCATATCCAGACCGGTGACGGTTGCCCCTTCGCGCGCCATGCTCTCTGCCAGGATGCCGCCGCCGCAGCCCACGTCGAGCACGTTCTTACCGAACAGGCCACCGGAACGCTCCGCGATATAGCCCAGACGCAAGGGGTTAATGCGGTGCAGCGGTTTGAACTCACCTTCGAGATCCCACCAGCGGGACGCCACCGCTTCAAATTTGGCAATCTCTTCATGGTCAACGTTGTGAGCCACCGGGGATTTTTCGGCATTCATGGGCGCTTTTACTCCTTATTTTGCAAGACTTCGGAGTATATCAGCCCGCGCGGGTGAATAAAGCTTATTGGTTTACCTCAATCACCGCGGCTGTGTTATAATTTGCGACCTTTGAATCCGGGATACAGTAGAGGGATAGCGGTTAGATGAGCGACCTTGCGAGAGAAATTACACCGGTTAACATCGAGGAAGAGCTGAAGAGCTCCTATCTGGACTATGCGATGTCGGTCATTGTTGGCCGTGCGCTGCCGGACGTCCGCGATGGCCTTAAGCCGGTACACCGTCGCGTACTATACGCCATGAACGTATTGGGCAATGACTGGAATAAAGCCTATAAAAAATCTGCCCGCGTCGTGGGTGACGTTATCGGTAAATATCACCCGCACGGTGATACCGCCGTATACGACACCATCGTCCGTATGGCACAGCCATTCTCCTT
>CAMKZP010000113.1 GCA_946477805.1 uncultured Enterobacter sp. | reverse complement strand
TGAAATTAATTACAGGAGTTTACAAACAACAGCCGGGTGAGCGAGTCGCGTGGCGTAAATATTGGGATTTTTCTGACGCAAGCCGTGCTGTAAGTATATATTCTCCGGCTGGTACTTCTTTATGAGTAATTTTTTATCCGGTGTAAACGGGTATTTACGCGGCGTGAGGTTGTTCACGAGAAAAATAATGTGATTTCTGCTAATCAAAGCGGTGATTATTCCGCCCCGTTATTTATTGATTGAGCGTTTTATTGTTCAGTGACCGTGAAAAATTAAGGCCGCGTTTGCCATCGCTAACAGGCTAACCGCGCCTCCCGTTACTGTGCTATAACCCATTCAGCAACATAATAACAACAGAGGTGATGTCGTGGACAAAGCACTACTGGACGCGGGGTACCGGGCCTATACCGGTGAAAAAATTGACGTCTATTTCAATACGGGGATCTGCAAACATTCAGGTAACTGTGTGCGCGGCAGCGCGGCGCTGTTCAACCTGAAGCGCAAGCCGTGGATCGTTCCGGATGAAGTGGACGTCGAAACTGTCGTACGCGTGATTGATACCTGCCCGAGCGGTGCGCTGAAGTACCGCCAAAAATAAGCGAGGAACCATGGATATTCTGGAAGGCCATAACAAATTTTACGTAAACGATGCAAACGGCAGCCAGGTGGCGGAGATTGTATTTGTCCCGACCGGTGAACACCTGAGCATCATTGAACACACGGACGTCGACGAGAGCCTGAAAGGGCAGGGCGTCGGCAAGCAGCTGGTGGCGAAAGTGGTGGAGAAGATGCGCGGTGAGAACCGCAAGATTATTCCGCTGTGCCCGTTTGCGAAACATGAGTTTGATAACACGCGGGAATATGACGATATTCGCGCGTGAAATATGCGCCCGGCACGCGCCGGGCGCTGCGGATTCACCCGACAAACATGACCGACACGCAGAGCACGCCAACGATCAGCGTCAGCAGGTTGCCGATGGAGCGATACGGTTTCAGCGAGGGGATCAGGTACGTTGACAGCGTCGGCATGATAAACAGAATCATGGCGATCAGCGGCCCGCTGATGGCGTAAATCATTGAGATCGCGTTCGGGTTAATGCAGCAGACCGCAAAGGTAATCAGCGACACGCCCAGAATCGAAATCGCGCGGTTAAAGGCGCGGCTTTTCTTCACCCCCACCTGATTCAGGCCGGATTTCACTATCTCCGTCGCCCCTTCAATCACCCCAAAATAGGTGCCAAGGAACGATTTCGACATCGCGATAATCGCCACCACAATGCCCGAAATGCCCAGCCAGGCCGGAGAAGAGGGCATCATCGACAGCGCGGAGAGGATCGTGACCCCTTCCTCTTTCGCCGCCACGATATACGAAGGCGGAATGGAGAGCAGGCAGCTGAAAACGAAGAACAGCACGCTCAGGCAGATTACCAGGTACGCCACCTTCATGATTTTTTTGCATTTACCCATGGCCTCGTCACCGTATTTTTCACGACGGTCCACGGCGAACGTCGAGATAATCGGGGTATGGCTAAAAGCGAAAACCATCACCGGGATCGAAATCCACACCTGATGCAGCGTGTGCTGGTCGAACGCCATCTGGCTGGTAAGCAGCGACGGCTGCCAGCTGCCGGTCAGGTACAGCGAGACAAACAGGAAATAGGCAATCAGCGGGAACACCAGGAACCCCATCACCTTGATGGTGATGTGGCGCCCCATCAGGAAGATCAGGTTCAGCACCAGCACCACGCCAAAGCTCACCAGCATTCGCACGCCGGTATCGACCGTCATCCGTTTTGCCAGCTGCTCGGTGAAGGAGTTGGTTATCGCCACGGCATAGATAAGCACCACCACGAAAAAGGCGACGAAATAGAGCGTGGTGATCAGGTTTCCGATCGTTCTGCCGTAGTAGTGCGAAACGGCACCGGTGATCCCTTCGCTGCCTTTCGTCTTCGACGACAGGATAAATTGCGCCAGCGCTTTGTGCGGCCAGTAGGTTAACGGATAGGCCACGAGGGCGGTAATAAGCAGGACAATCGCGCCTGCGGAGCCGAGCTGGATGGGCAGGAATAGCGTACCTGCGCCCACGGCCGTGCCATAGAGGGCGAAACTCCAGAGAGTCTCTTCTTTTGACCAAATTTTCGACATTAGAGCAACGTATCAACTATAAAACGAACAAAAAGAAGTGCAATTTACCATAATTCTGCGCAGAGGGGGCGTTTGCGTCGAGAGGCGAGTGGCCGGAACGGGCGTCCGGCCTGAGAGGTATTAGCCTGCGAGGGCGCGTCGCTGCTGGCGGCGCTTGATGATTTTCTCGCGCAGGGTGTCATACGCCCAGTTGTAAAACATGGTGTACGGCAGGAAGAACAGGAAGAAACCAATTTCCAGCGTGAATGCTTCCAGCAGCGTCACCCCCAGTACGGCCGCGACGATGGTCACGCCAATCACAATAAAGCCGCACTCAAACCCTAGCGCATGCAGGGCGCGGACTTTCGCCGTGCGTTTGACGCGCTGAACGGGCCAGAAGCGGTCAAAGCCAAAGTTATAGATAATGTTCCAGAGCATCGCGGTGGTGGCGAGGATAATGGTTAGCCCGCCCATTTCGACGACGGAGCGCTGCATTAGCCATGCCGCCGTCGGGGCGAGGATGGCGGTGGCAATCCCTTCAAAGCAGACGGCGTGAAAGATCCGCTCCGGCAGTTTTCGTTGGAGTGCATCCTGATGTTGCATAGTGACCTCATTTATTCGCCGGTATGGGCGTTGATGCGGCCTATTTTTATCGCAAAAGATGATATATAAAAGATGGTATCCATCGATAAAATAGATACGTCATGCGCTACTCTCCCGAAGCCCTCACCGCGTTTGTTGAAACCGTTGCGACCGGCTCCTTTTCCGCCGCCGCGCGTCGTCTGCGCAAAAGCCAGTCTACCGTTAGCACCTCTATAGCGAATCTTGAAGCCGATTTAGGGTTTGAGCTGTTTGACCGCTCGGCGCGCCAGCCGGTATTAACCGCGCAGGGCGAGCAGGTCCTGGGCTACGTGCAGTCTATTCTTGCGGCCAGCGCGCGTCTCGACGAGCTGGCCGTGTCGCTAACGGCGCAGACGGAGGCGCGGCTGACGTTTGTGCTGTCCGATACGCTAAACCCGGACGTGCTGGAAGACCTGATGAAGCAGTTCGACCAGCGTTTTCCCCATACGGAATTTGAATGTCTGATTGGCGAAGAGGAGGACGTTATCGACCTGCTGCAAAAGGAGAGGGCGCAGGTCGGGCTGACGGAGGCGCGGGACAGCTACCCAACGGATATCGGCGTAACGCGGCTGCCCGTGCAGACCCGGATGGCTATTTATGTCTCGGCGGAGCATCCCCTGGCCGGGCAGCACGAGGTGAAGGCCGATGAGCTACACGGCTGGCGCGAGCTGCGGCTGAGTACCTATCTCGAACGCGAGGCGACGCTTGCCCGCGGGCCGGTCTGGTCAGCACCGAATTACCTGTTACTCTTGAGTATGGCAGTGCAGGGATTCGGCTGGTGCGTGCTGCCCTGCGCGCTGGTGGAGGAGTTCGCGGCGGCGAAATCGCTGGTGCAGCTGAACGTACCCGGCTGGCCGCGCGCGATCGGGATCGATCTGCTGTGGAACAAGCGATCCCCTCCCGGCGTCGCCGGAAGCTGGCTGCGCCAGTATTTGCAGGACGCACGTTAATCCTTGTGATTAAACTCACTAATTTTAAACAATTACGATAATTGTTGATAACAATCCTCTACTATCCTCCTGTCATTTTGCACAGAGGTCGTGATGAAAGATGTCGTTATAGTGGGTGCGCTGCGTACGGCTATCGGCTGTTTTCAGGGCGCGCTGGCGCGCCACTCTGCTGTTGATCTCGGCAGCGTGGTGGTCAGGGCGTTGGTGGAACGCAGCGGTATCGCCGGGCATGAAATCGATGAGGTGATCCTGGGCCAGGTTCTGACCGCTGGCGCGGGGCAAAACCCTGCACGTCAGGCGGCGCTGAAAGGCGGTCTGCCCAATACCGTATCCGCCATTACCATTAACGACGTCTGCGGCTCGGGGCTTAAAGCGCTGCATCTTGCCACTCAGGCCATCCAGTGTGGCGAGGCGGACGTGGTGATCGCCGGAGGGCAGGAGAACATGAGCCGTGCCCCCCACGTGCTGACCGACAGCCGCACCGGCGCGCAGCTTGGAAACAGCCAGCTGCTCGACAGCCTGGTGCACGACGGCCTGTGGGACGCCTTTAACGATTACCATATGGGCGTGACGGCGGAGAACCTGGCGCGTGAATATGGCATCAGCCGCGAGCTGCAGGACGCCTGGGCGCTCAGCTCGCAGCAAAAAGCCCGCGCCGCCATTGACGCCGGGCGCTTTCGCGACGAGATCGTTCCGGTCAGCACCCTGCGTCAGAACGGCGACGCCGTGATAGTGGATACCGATGAACAGCCGCGCACCGATACCAGCGCAGAAGGGCTGGCAAAACTCAACCCGGCGTTTGAAACCCTCGGTTCGGTCACGGCGGGAAACGCCTCTTCCATCAATGACGGTGCAGCGGCGGTAATGATGATGAGCGAAAGCAAAGCGCTTGAGCTCAACCTCCCCGTACTGGCGCGAATCAAGGCCTTCGCCAGCGTGGGGGTTGATCCTGCCTTTATGGGGATCGCGCCGGTGTATGCCACGCGCCGCTGTCTGGAGCGCGCCGGCTGGCAGCTTTCCGATGTGGATCTGATTGAAGTCAACGAAGCCTTTGCCGCCCAGGCCATCTCGGTAGGCAAAATGCTGGAGTGGGACCCGGCGCGGGTCAACGTCAACGGCGGGGCGATTGCGCTCGGTCACCCGATTGGCGCATCCGGCTGCCGGATCCTGGTGTCGTTGGTGCACGAAATGAAAAAGCGTAACGCCCGGAAGGGGATCGCCACGCTTTGCATTGGCGGTGGGCAGGGAGTGGCGCTGGCCATCGAGCGTTAACGCCTGTTCAGCTCAGGAAAACCTCCCGCCGGGAGGTTTTTTTTACACGTCGAACACGTTATTTACTCTTATCAGTTCATTCTTAAGCGTAAATTGAATAATCGCACGCTGAATTATTCTCCTCGCTAACCTATTACTGTGATCTCTCACCGGAAATTTCCCCTTAGGCTGCCCTTTTTGTTGATGGGGCTCACGTCGATCTTTGCCAAAAAAAATGAAACAAATAATTACGATCGTGGTCACTAAAATAACGTTATATAAAAAATAAACTGCAGTTCCATAAAAACGAAACGTTATTTTAATTGAGGGTTTTTTCATGTTTAAGAAATCTCTGGTCCTTGCTTCTCTTATTGGTGCATCCTTCGCGGCAAATGCGGTTACCGTCGATCTGCGCCATGAATACATCGATAGCGGCTCGAATGCGGACCGCGTCTCGGTTTCACACCGCTTTGCGAACGGATTAGGTTTTTCTGTTGAAGCAAAGTGGAAGTCCGGTGGCGACAAGGCAAACCAGCCGTTTGCGGATGTCGTGGGTAACGGCCATGAAGATCAGATAAGCTGGCGCTGGAAAGCCACGGATAATATTGCGCTGACTCCGGCGTTCACGATTGAGAGTAACGACAGCCGCACTATTTATAAGCCGAACCTCCATCTGCAATACAGCTTCGATAATGGTTTCTACGTGGCGGCACGCTACCGTTATGAATATACACGCTATCCGTCAAATGCTAATAAAGAAGATGACAAAGTGAACCGCGGTGATGCCTGGGTTGGCTGGGTATTAGGCGACTGGCGCACCGAGCTGAACTATGTTTACGCGAAAAGCTCAGAGGGTATGATTCGTAATAACAATAAAGATTATTCTAACGAATATAACGCCAAGCTGGCGTACAAATGGGATAAAAACTGGGCGCCGTATGTTGAAGTGGGTAACGTGGGCGTGAAAGAAACCGACGAACGTCAGACCCGCTTCCGTTTAGGCGTGGCCTATTCCTTCTGATAATCCCTTTCCTTCGCTTAAAACAGCCGGGTGGCGCTTGCGCTTACCCGGCCTACTTCTTCCCTGCAAAATAAATTCTCGTAATCAGCCAAAAAAAAGCCCTCCGAAACGGAGGGCAAGGCCAGTTACAGAAACACTAACTCAAATCATGCTTGCAACATTTCAGGTTGCTCGGGGAGTTTCGCGATATAGAGCGCCGGTTTGCCGTCTTTATCGGAACTGTACAGCACCGCCTTATCATCCGGGGTAAAGGATGGGTGCGGATGGGTCACCTGGCGGCTATTGGCCACCGTCGCCCAGGAGGTATCGTGACGGGCGATGCGGAAGTAGGTTTTCTTCGCCACGTCAAAGGCATAAAGATAGGGATCGTTATCAATGGTGTAGCCGCTGGTATCCTTAACATCGACCGGCGTGCCGGAGCCGTCACCGACCAGCAGCGTGCCGTCAAAGTTACTCATCAGGTGCGAACAGGCAGGCATCTGCATCACCGCTTCATTCACGCCCGTGTCCGGGTTAAAGCGGGAAATGGTGCGCCCCTGCTGGCCCTTCAGGTAGGAAACATAGATCAGCGCAGAGCCGTTCGGCACCCAGAATTCGTGCGTGCAGCTTTCACCTTCGGCGTGCTCTTTGACTTTGCGCACGTGAGTGCCATCCTCGTTGACCAGCCACATGCGGGCGTCGACCAGATCGTGCGGGCCTTCGTGACAAAACGCGACCGTACCGTCATCAAACGGGCGGTAAATCGGGTGGCCCAGCCAGATCTTCTCTTCAAGAATGGTGGAGCTTGCGCCGGTTTTCAGGTCTATGCGCAGCAGGCGGCAGCGCGGCCCTTTGTGGAAGAAATCGTGGAAAATCTTCCAGTCGTTGAGCGGCGTCCAGTCGCTTTTGGCGATCTCAATTCCGACCAGTTTGGTGCAGTCGCTGTTGGCGACCCAGGTGCCGTAACCGACCCACTCATCGGAGACGCGATACACTTCGCGCTCCTCCAGGGTGTGCAAATTCACTTCCAGCAGGGTGCGATCGTTCTTCACATAGTAGAAGGAGGCATCATCCGGCGACAGGAACCCGCCGAAGGTATTATCCCCGGCGCCTTCCGTCAGCTGCACCGCCTCGGCGTTCTTCAGATCCAGCAGATAGTAGTTCCAGTTGCCGTCGAACTCTCCTGCAAACAGCAGGTGGCTGCCGTCATTAAAGAAGCACTTCTGGTAAAAGTAGTTGCGATGACAGGTTACTTCCGGGGGGGTCAGGCGGGTGACTTCCACGCCTGTATCCGGATCGCGGCTGACCTCGTAGTTCAGCTTGACCCGCATACCTTTAGCCATAGTGCACTCCTTTGTAGAAAAGATGAGTTAAAAAGTTGGTATTAAATTATCAAAACATCGTTTCAATATGTGTGACTGAAGGCGCAAATCGTAAGAATCATTGACGTGAATTATATCCTCCAGGCATTAGCGTGATCGAAACACCATTTCCGGCATTAAGATGCAGAAAAAGTGAAACGTTGTTTTAAATGTAATTGAAATGCCCCATGTCAGCGGATATTATGTGCTCATCAAGAAAACGGAACGTCGTTTCGTTAATTATCTTTGCCCTCGGGCACGATCAATTCTGGAGGTTACCGTGGAGATCAGACAAAGCATCCACAGTGCGCATGCGAAAACGCTGGATACCCAGGGGCTGCGCGACGAGTTTTTAGTTGAGCAGGTGTTTGAGGCTGACAAATACACCATGGTTTACAGCCACATCGACCGCATTATTGTCGGCGGGATTATGCCGGTGGCAAACACCGTCTCCGTGGGCGGAGAAGTGGGTAAACAGCTGGGCGTGAGCTACTTCCTGGAGCGCCGCGAGCTGGGCACGATCAACATCGGTGGGCCGGGCACCATTACCGTCGACGGGCAGTGCTATGAAATTGGGCACCGTGACGCGCTGTACGTGGGGAAAGGGGCGAAAGAGGTAGTGTTTGCCAGCATCGATAGCGCTAAACCGGCGAAGTTTTACTACAACTGCGCCCCGGCACATAGCGCTTACCCAACCAAAAAAGTGACGCCAGCGGACGTTGCGCCGGTCACGCTCGGCGATAACATCACCAGCAACCGCCGCACCATCAATAAATACTTCGTTCCGGACGTGCTGGAAACCTGCCAGCTCAGTATGGGGCTGACCGAGCTGGCGCCGGGCAACCTCTGGAACACCATGCCGTGCCACACCCACGAGCGCCGCATGGAAGTCTACTTCTACTTCAACATGGATGAAGACGCCTGCGTGTTCCACATGATGGGGCAGCCGCAGGAAACGCGCCATATCGTGATGCACAACGAACAGGCGGTGATTTCACCGAGCTGGTCCATTCATTCCGGCGTGGGGACCAAAGCCTATACCTTTATCTGGGGTATGGTCGGTGAGAACCAGGTCTTTGATGACATGGACCACGTTGCTGTAAAAGATCTGCGCTAGTCGCGGGCAGTTAAGCATAAACCTGCCTGTTCGTGACAGGCGCTGAAAGAGTAAGGAACAAACATGATTCTGGATGCATTTTCTCTGCAGGGTAAAGTGGCTGTGGTTTCCGGTTGTGACACCGGTCTTGGCCAGGGCATGGCGTTAGGCCTGGCGGAAGCGGGCTGCGATATCGTCGGTATCAACATCGTTGAGCCAACGGAAACCATTGAGCGCGTCACCGCGCTGGGCCGCCGTTTCCTGAGCCTGACCGCCGACCTGCGTAAAATCGACGCGATCCCAGAGCTGCTGGACCGCGCGGTGGCGGAGTTCGGCCATATCGATATTCTGGTGAACAACGCTGGCCTGATCCGTCGTGAAGACGCGATCAGCTTCAGCGAGCGCGACTGGGACGACGTGATGAACCTGAACATTAAGAGCGTGTTCTTCATGTCTCAGGCGGCGGCGAAGCACTTCATCGCGCAGGGGAACGGCGGCAAGATCATCAACATCGCCTCTATGCTCTCCTTCCAGGGCGGCATTCGCGTGCCGTCTTACACCGCGTCAAAAAGCGCGGTGATGGGCGTGACCCGTCTGCTGGCGAACGAGTGGGCGCAGCACAACATCAACGTTAACGCGATTGCCCCGGGCTACATGGCGACCAACAACACCCAGCAGCTGCGCGCTGACGAAGAGCGTAGCGCGGCGATCCTTGAGCGTATCCCCGCGGGGCGCTGGGGTCTGCCGAGCGACCTGATGGGGCCGATTGTATTCCTGCTGTCTCTTATACACATCTGACGCTGC
>CAMKZP010000112.1 GCA_946477805.1 uncultured Enterobacter sp. | reverse complement strand
ACCATGACCAGCATAGTGATACGCATCGTTTGCTGGTTAACCTGCTCCAGGGCAATGGTCGGCTCTTCCTGCGGCTCAGCCCCCTCGGCCCCCTCTTTCACCTGATGCTGGCGACGCGCAATGGCGCGGCGGTAGGCAATGCGCCGCGCCGCCACGCTCAAGCCACGCAGCACGGTCTGGAACAGCAGGTTCCAGATAATCACCAGGTAGACCGTTTCGATCCAGCGGCCCGACAGGCGAAGGGTGGTATAGAAGTAACCCGTTGCCGTCAGCACCATCAGCGCCAGCGGAATAATCGCCAGCACCGTCACGGTGACCAGACGAAGGTTGTGGGACTCTTTATCACGCCAGCTGTCGCGGCACATTGGCCACATCAGCACGGCAATCAGCAGCAGGTTCAGCATAATGACCAGCTGCCCCAGCACGTCATCCATCAGGTGCAGCGGGGAAAGCTCGGCCACCACCGACCAGAAGTGCAGCGGCAGCAGCGCCAGGCTGATGCGCACAATCTGGCGACGCCAGTGGCTGGTGAGCTGTTCCGGCATGTTGAAGTGGCGCACCGCCACCCCGTCTTTCTCCAGCACTTTCCAGCACAGGCCAAACACCAGCCAGAACAGCGCCAGCTTTTTACTGAACGCCCACAGCAGATCGCTAATATTGAGCTGCATCGTCAGCAGGATCAGGCCGGCGGCGAGGATCAGCAGGCAGACCGGCAGCGCGCGGATCAGGTCAATCAGGATCGCTTTCGGCGTGTGCAGCTGGCTGTCGTTTCGCAGCTGGCCCACTTCGGACGCCAGCTTCGTCTGGCATTTTTTCAGCCAGGTGAGACGCCAGCGGATCACCCCGGCGATCAGCAGCAGCGGCAGCCCCGCCAGGAAGGCAATCATCACCGCGGGCCACGCTTTCTCCCAGTTAACGGTGATTTTCATGCTTTTGATCTGAGATTTAAGCGCCTCGGGGAAGGATTTGATCCAGTCCCAGTCCATCGGCTTGTTGCTGTTCACCCAGAAAATTTGCTGGGTCAAAATCTCCTTCAGGCTTGTCGATACGCTGACCAGCTGCTGCTGGTTAATCTGCAGGTTGATGGCCATCATCAGCTGGTTGCCCAGCTGTTTGTTGAGCTGATCGAGCAGCTCGCGGCGCATATCCACCACCTGCAGCAGCGCGTCGTGTACTTCCGGATTCACGTCGGCGGAGTGGCCCTCTTCCACTTTAGCGACAAAATTATCGCTCTGGAAAAGCGCGTCGCGCTGCTGGTTGACGTCAAACTGCTCCAGACGCAGGTCCGCGATGCGGTTGGTCATGTCCTCCAGCTCGTCGGCCGACGGCAGCGTCTGCTGCTGCTGATATAAAATACGCGACAGCAGAAGGCTGCCTTTCAGAACGGCAATCTGCTCTTTGATATTGCGTTCGGCCTGCAGGGCGCGATCCAGCCAGTTTTTCACTTTGATATTTTGCTGGACCAGCGAGTTTCCGCTTTCCGTGGCCTGAATCAGGCGCTGGCTCAGCTGATGGTTAACGTCCAGCTCCTGTCGCACCAGCGGATTGGCCTGAATGCGGGCCGTTTCGTCAGGGGATACGGCTTCCTGAGCGGTTTTTTCCGTTAGCGTCAGGCGCTTGCTGTTTACCGCCTCCTGCAGCAGCTGAAGCTGATGCTCCAGGCGGTTAATGTTCGCGGTGACGTAGTCACGCTGTTTTTGCAGCGTGTCCTGCAGGACCGTATTCCCCTCCAGGCTTTTACGCTGCTGTTCAATTTGTGCATTGAGCAACGATTGCTGCACCAGCAGCAGCGTCTGCTGCGTCGGGCGCAGCGTGCCATCCCCAAGGGTCGTACCGTTCAGGCGGTTACGGATCTGCTGCAGCTGCTGTGAGGCGGAGTACATTGCGTTCTGCACCCGCTCCGGCTGAGTTTGCAGCGAAACCAGCTGGCTGTTATAGGTGGCCAGATCGGACTGCGCCGTTTGCAGATCGTCCAGCAGCTGCGCCACGCGCGACTCCAGCTGGCGCAGGGAGAGCGTCGCCAGCGTTTTGCGCGTTTCGTCATCGTTATCAACGTCGCTCAGGGCATTCAGCGACTCCGTTGCCCGGCGCATGTTCTCAGGCGCCTGCGCCACCTTCTGGCGAAGCTGCGCGGTTTCCGCTTTTACGCGCTCAATTTTATCAATAGATTCCAGCGTTTCCGTCAAATCCTGCTGGATGAGCTTATCCTGAGGCGTGAGGTCTTTTTGTTTGTTCAGGGTATCCAGCTGCGACTGCACGTCGGCACGCGTAGGGATATCGCTGGAGTTGTCCGCACGCGCATAAGACAGAGGCGCAGCTGCGAGGAAAAACAGCATGGCAAAAATAAATGCCATAACAGGATGTTGCGAGCGATTGGTGAGCAGCATAGTTGTGAGTGATGTCAGAAGATGACCGAAAATAGTCCGGCGTGAAGAATATCACGCCCGCCGAAAGCAGAATAGCGCGAACATTCTTATCTGAGGCAATCAGACGTTGAGCGAGGGAGCGTCGCTACGCAGCGAGGGACAAAGCTGGCACATCTCCAGTAATATGGCGACGTAGCTACGGGCCTCTTCTTTGAGATCAAAGGATTGTGGGGCAAAGAGCCAGTTTTCCATCAGGCCAGAAATGTAGCTGCGCAGCAGGATCGCCGCCCGACGGGTCAGTAAATTGGCGGGCAGCATTTTTGCCTGCATGCACTGGGTGAGCGTCTGCTCAATGCGGTCGTAGCTCTCCAGACACAGGCTGCGCTGCGCCTGCTGGACGACCGCCATCTCGCCCACGAACTCGCATTTATGAAAAATAATTTCCATCATGAGCCTGCGACGTTCTTCAACTACCGTTGCTTCAAGGATATATACTAATATTTCTCTTAATACTGAGAGTGGATCGTCAGGGAATTTTGCCCGATACTCAGTCTCAAGATCGCTAATGCTGGACTCTGAAAGTTGCCAGATTTCACCGAACAGATCTGACTTATCTTTAAAATGCCAGTAAATCGCTCCCCGCGTGACGCCCGCGGCCTGAGCAATCTGCGCCAGCGAGGTTGCCGAAACGCCCTGCTGTGAAAACAAACGCATTGCCACATCCAGAATGTGTTGACGAGTTTCAAGCGCTTGTTGTTTGGTTTTTCGTGCCATACGTCGATGAATTTACAGGAGTCAGATTTACATACATTTATGAATGTATGTACCATAGCATGACGATAATATAAACGCAGCAATGGGTTTTTAGACTCAGGACCCTTGATCAATTTGAAATCGGACACTCGAGGTTTACATATGAACAAAAACAGAGGGTTAACGCCTCTGGCGGTCGTTCTGATGCTCTCAGGCAGCTTAGCGCTTACAGGATGTGACGACAATCAGGCTCAACAAGGCGCTCAGCAGGTGCCTGAAGTAGGCGTCGTGACGCTTAAGTCCGAACCTCTACAGATAACAACCGAACTGCCGGGCCGCACCAGCGCTTACCGCATTGCGGAAGTTCGTCCTCAGGTTAGCGGCATCATCCTGAAACGTAACTTCACCGAAGGCGGTGATGTTAAAGCCGGTGAGTCCCTGTATCAGATTGATCCAGCAACCTATCAGGCGTCTTATGAGAGCGCGAAAGGCGACCTGGCAAAAGCCGACGCCGCCGCCAAAATTGCTCAGCTCACGCTGAACCGCTACAAAAAACTGCTCGGCACCAAATACATCAGTCAACAGGATTACGATACTGCCCTGGCCGATGCACAGCAGGCTAACGCCGCCGTCGTGGCAGCAAAAGCGGCTGTCGAGACCGCGCGTATCAACCTGGCCTATACCAAAGTCACCTCGCCTATCAGCGGTCGCATTGGTAAATCTTCCGTCACGGAAGGGGCGCTGGTGCAGAACGGACAAACCAACGCGCTGGCTACCGTGCAGCAGCTTGATCCGATCTACGTCGACGTCACCCAGTCCAGCAATGATTTCCTGCGCCTGAAGCAAGAGCTGGCAAACGGCACGCTGAAGCAGGAAAACGGCAAAGCAAAAGTTGAGCTTGTGACTAACGACGGTATCAAGTTCGCTCAGGCAGGCACACTGGAATTTTCTGATGTAACGGTCGATCAGACCACCGGTTCCATCACCTTACGTGCGATTTTCCCGAACCCTGACAAAAATCTGCTGCCGGGTATGTTCGTTCGCGCACGCCTGGAAGAAGGGACTAACCCAACCGCAATTCTGGTTCCTCAGCAGGGTGTCACCCGTACGCCGCGTGGCGATGCGAGCGCGCTGGTTGTGGGTGCAGATGACAAAGTCGAGACGCGCAATATCACCGCAACCCAGGCGATTGGCGACAAGTGGCTGGTGACGGAAGGTCTGAAAGATGGCGATCGCGTAATTATTACTGGTTTGCAAAAAGTTCGTCCTGGCGCGCAGGTTAAAGCACAGGAAGTGAAATCTGACGAGAAACAACAAGCTTCGGCCGCTGGCCAGTCAGAACAAACCAAGTCTTAACTTAAACAGGAGCCGTTAAGACATCCCTAATTTCTTTATCGATCGCCCCATATTTGCATGGGTGATCGCCATAATCATCATGCTAGCTGGGGGACTTGCGATCCTGAAGCTGCCCGTCGCGCAATATCCAACGATTGCGCCACCGGCGGTAACAATTTCCGCAACCTACCCTGGGGCTGATGCAAAAACGGTGCAGGATACCGTTACGCAGGTTATCGAACAGAACATGAACGGTATCGATAACCTGATGTACATGTCCTCAAACAGTGACTCAACCGGTACAGTTCAGATCACCCTGACCTTCGAGTCAGGCACCGATGCTGACATCGCGCAGGTTCAGGTGCAGAACAAACTGCAGCTGGCGATGCCGCTGCTGCCGCAGGAAGTACAACAGCAGGGCGTGAGCGTCGAGAAATCGTCCAGCAGCTTCCTGATGGTTGTGGGCGTCATCAACACCAACGGCACCATGACGCAGGAGGATATTTCCGACTACGTGGGCGCCAACATGAAGGATGCCATCAGCCGTACCTCCGGCGTGGGTGACGTTCAGCTGTTCGGTTCCCAGTACGCCATGCGTATCTGGATGGATCCGAACAAACTGAACAACTTCCAGCTGACGCCGGTCGACGTGATCAACGCCATCAAAGCGCAGAACGCCCAGGTTGCAGCCGGTCAGTTAGGCGGTACGCCGCCGGTGAAAGGCCAGCAGCTTAACGCTTCCATCATCGCGCAAACCCGTCTGACCTCCGCCGACGAGTTCAGCAAAATTCTGCTGAAGGTCAATCAGGACGGTTCCCAGGTTCGCCTGCGTGACGTGGCGAAAGTGGAACTGGGCGGTGAAAACTACGACATTATCGCGAAGTTTAACGGCAAACCGGCTTCGGGCCTGGGTATCAAACTGGCGACAGGGGCTAACGCCCTGGACACCGCAGCGGCTATCCGTGCAGAGCTGAAGAAGATGGAACCGTTCTTCCCGTCAGGTCTGAAAATCGTTTACCCGTATGACACCACGCCGTTTGTTAAAATCTCGATTCACGAAGTGGTAAAAACCCTGGTAGAGGCGATCATCCTCGTCTTCCTGGTGATGTACCTGTTCCTGCAAAACTTCCGCGCGACGCTTATCCCAACCATCGCCGTGCCGGTTGTTCTGCTCGGAACCTTCGCAATCCTGTCCATATTTGGCTACTCGATAAACACCCTGACGATGTTCGGGATGGTGCTCGCCATCGGCTTGCTCGTGGATGACGCCATCGTTGTGGTTGAAAACGTCGAGCGCGTGATGGCGGAAGAAGGGCTGCCGCCGAAGGAAGCCACCCGTAAATCAATGGGTCAGATCCAGGGCGCGCTGGTCGGTATCGCGATGGTGCTGTCCGCGGTATTTATCCCGATGGCCTTCTTCGGTGGCTCCACCGGTGCGATTTACCGCCAGTTCTCCATCACTATCGTTTCCGCGATGGCGCTGTCTGTTCTGGTGGCGTTGATCCTAACGCCAGCGCTGTGTGCGACCATGCTGAAGCCGGTTCAGAAAGGCGGCCACGGCGAGCACAAAGGGTTCTTCGGCTGGTTTAACCGCATGTTTGAGAAGAGCACGCACCACTACACCGACAGCGTGGGCAACATCCTGCGCAGTACCGGTCGTTACCTGCTGCTCTATATCATCATCGTGGTGGGCATGGCTTACCTGTTCGTTCGTCTGCCAAGCTCGTTCCTGCCGGATGAAGACCAGGGCGTATTCCTGACAATGGCGCAGTTGCCTGCGGGTGCATCGCAAGAACGTACCCAGAAAGTGCTGGATGAAGTGACTGACTACTATCTCAACAAAGAGAAAGCGAATGTTGAATCCGTGTTTGCGGTTAACGGCTTTGGCTTTGCGGGCCGTGGTCAGAACACCGGTATTGCCTTCGTTTCTCTGAAAGACTGGGCGGATCGTCCGGGCGATGAGAATAAAGTTGAAGCCATCACCGGCCGCGCAATGGGCACCTTCTCGCAGATTAAAGATGCGATGGTCTTCGCCTTTAACCTGCCAGCGATTGTTGAACTGGGTACCGCGACCGGCTTCGACTTCCAGCTGATTGACCAGGGTGGACTGGGTCACGAAAAACTGACGCAGGCGCGTAACCAGCTGTTTGGTGAAGTCGCGAAACACCCTGACCTGCTGGTTGGCGTGCGTCCTAACGGCCTGGAAGATACTCCGCAGTACAAAATCGATATCGATCAAGAAAAAGCGCAGGCGCTGGGCGTTTCCATTACCGACATCAATACCACGCTGGGCGCTGCCTGGGGCGGTAGCTACGTTAACGACTTCATCGACCGTGGTCGCGTGAAGAAAGTGTACGTTATGTCCGAAGCGGAATACCGTATGTTGCCGAACGATATCAACAACTGGTTCGTTCGCGGCAGCAACGGCCAGATGGTGCCGTTCTCCGCCTTCTCCACCTCGCACTGGGAATACGGTTCGCCGCGTCTGGAACGCTATAACGGGCTGCCGTCGATGGAAATCCTCGGTCAGGCGGCGCCGGGTCGAAGCACCGGTGAAGCCATGAACCTGATGGAAGAGCTGGCCAGCAAGCTGCCTGCGGGTATCGGCTATGACTGGACGGGTATGTCCTATCAGGAACGTCTGTCCGGTAACCAGGCCCCTGCCCTGTACGCCATTTCACTGATTGTGGTATTCCTGTGTCTGGCGGCACTGTACGAGAGCTGGTCGATTCCGTTCTCCGTTATGCTGGTGGTTCCGCTGGGGGTTATCGGTGCGCTGCTTGCCGCCACGTTCCGCGGGCTGACCAACGACGTTTACTTCCAGGTGGGCCTGCTGACAACCATTGGCCTGTCGGCGAAGAACGCGATACTTATCGTGGAATTCGCCAAAGACCTCATGGAGAAAGAAGGCAAAGGGCTGATTGAGGCAACGCTTGATGCAGTTCGCATGCGTCTGCGTCCCATCCTGATGACGTCCCTGGCGTTTATCCTTGGGGTAATGCCGCTGGTTATCAGCACCGGCGCAGGCTCCGGCGCACAGAACGCCGTAGGTACTGGCGTAATGGGCGGGATGGTTACCGCGACGGTTCTGGCTATCTTCTTCGTACCGGTATTCTTCGTGGTGGTTCGCCGCCGCTTCAGCCGGAAGAATGAAGATATTGAGCACAATCATTCAGTAGAACATCACTGATACCGGTTTCATCCGATAAAAAGGCCGCATTAGCGGCCTTTTTCTTTTGCAGGAAAAATCATAAATTACGCTTATTGTCGGTTTATTTATTTTCTGCCAGGGTTATTAGACTTATCATAAATACGGGATCTCCTAATCAACGAGATGATGGTTTTTTTAATTTCATTTCTTCGGATAAATTATTAGGAACATTCCTAACTCTTAGTCCTGGATAGTTAAAGTCTGAAAAAAGACGTCGGTTGAAGGGAAAACATAACTCGATGAAATGTAAGGAAGCCGTAAAAAAATGTTCATTTCAATGATAACCTTTTTCTGCCCATGATGATCATTTGCGTACCCCCTCGCAGCATTGCGCTTTAATTGTAATTTTTCGTAATAGCGCGATGAAATCTTGATCAGAGTGGCTTATAGTTAGAGTTATCAGGAACACAGCACCCGTGCGGCTAAGTAAGTTGTATCCATCCCGACAATGTTGTTCGGTGAGTAAGAAATCACTCAGAAGGGGATGCGCTATGGACGAGTACTCGCCAAAAAGGCATGATATCGCGCAGTTGAAATTTCTCTGCGAATCCTTGTACCATGACTGCCTTGCCAATCTTGATGAAAGCAACCATGGCTGGGTAAATGACCCAACGTCTGCCATCAATTTACAGCTTAACGAGCTGATAGAGCATATCGCGACCTTCGCACTTAATTATAAAATTAAGTACAATGAAGATAATAAGCTGATTGAGCAAATTGACGAATACCTGGACGACACCTTTATGTTGTTCAGCAGCTACGGCATTAACGCACAGGATTTGCAGAAATGGCGTAAATCAGGAAACCGACTATTTCGCTGCTTCATCAACGCAAGCAGAGCGAACCCTGTTAGCCTTTCCTGTTAAAATTATTACAATTAACTAGGTGAATTTATGTCTGATAAACCATTAACAAAAGTCGATTATTTGATGCGTCTGCGACGCTGTCAGTCTATCGATACCCTCGAACGCGTAATTGAAAAGAATAAATACGAGCTTCCTGATAATGAACTGGCGGTATTTTATTCAGCCGCTGACCATCGTCTTGCTGAGCTAACAATGAATAAACTTTATGACAAAATCCCTACTTCTGTGTGGAAATTTGTTCGTTAATTCCTCAGGCGTGTCTGTAGAGTTTCTACGTCACCCTGTGCGCTAAATTTACCTTCGCGTTACGATCCCTGTGTAACAGACAGGTCCCCGCTTGAAATGCGTTTATCAACTTAAAGTTGTGATTGCCATCACACGGAATTTTCGGGAACGTTCCCTTTCCTGGTATTCCCCTTTACGCTAGGGGAAATCATGAATCAGTGAGGTTCCCATGAGCGAAGAAAAGCAGAAAATGATTGCAGGCCAGCCATATCGTCCCGGCGATGAGACGTTACGGGAAGACCGCCTGCGCGCCCGCCATTTACTCCATCGCTATAACCATACCGGGCCCGACGAGAAAGCAGAACGCAAAAGGGTGCTGGCCGAGCTGCTTGGACAGGGTGACGGCGCCTACATCGAGCCGAGTTTTCGCTGTGACTACGGATACAATCTGTCTCTTATACACATCTGACGCTGCCGACGACTAGTCGAGTGTAG
>CAMKZP010000111.1 GCA_946477805.1 uncultured Enterobacter sp. | reverse complement strand
GTGCATGAACCGTGAGACCGTCGCTCACCTGACGGACTTCAGGTGCTGATCTCAGCGGTAAGGAGCCACTATGCTTTCGATTGAATTTTTCTGCCCGCTGCCCAACGGGCTGCACGCGCGCCCGGCCTGGGCGCTGAAGGAGCAGTGCAGCGTCTGGCACTGTGATATTCATTTTATCAATAAGCGCCTGAACACCCGGGCGGATAGCAAAAGCTCGCTGGCGCTGATCGGTACGGGAACGCTGTTTAACGACAGCTGCGTGCTGGAACTGAGCGGCAGCGACGAGGAGCAGGCCCGGCGCGCCCTTGAGCAGTACATCAACACGGCGTTTATCGACAGCGACAGCATTCCTTCCGGGGATGCGCCGCACGTTGCTCCCCCCCTTCCCCGCTCGCTGGTGCGGCTCAACCCGCAGCTGCAGCACGCCATCACCCTCGCGAGCGGCATTGGCACCGGCACGCTGCGGGGCTGGCAAAGCGATAATCTCCAGCGTTACCGCCAGAACCCGGCGTCGCCGGAGGACATGACGCGTCTCGAACATAGCCTCGCGACCCTGGCAGAGCGGCTCAACCAGCGCCTGCGCGGGCTTGAAGGCGAGAGCAAAACCATTATGAGCGCCCATCTTTCGCTGATCCAGGATGATGAATTTGGGGGCAACATACGCCGCCTGATGAGCCAGAACCGGCTCAGCCTTGCCGACGCCATCATTCGTAACATGGAGGAGATCTGCACTACGCTGTCGAACTCGGCCAGCGACTATCTGCGCGAGCGCGTCAGCGATATACGCGATATCAGCGAGCAGCTGCTGAACATTACCTGGCCTGAACTGCAGCAGGCTTCCGGGTTTATCCTCGACGCGCCCACTATTCTGGTGGCCGAAGATGTAACGCCCAGCCAGTTTTTGAGCCTCGACGCCCGCCACCTGGCAGGCATGGTGCTGGAGAAAACCGGGCGAACGTCGCACACGCTGATCCTGGCGCGCGCCGCGTCGATTCCCGTGC
The DNA here is from genome assembly GCA_946477805.1 of uncultured Enterobacter sp. GTDB lineage: Bacteria > Pseudomonadota > Gammaproteobacteria > Enterobacterales > Enterobacteriaceae > Enterobacter. Next base: position 8,283 of record CAMKZP010000111.1, on the reverse strand, counting down.
TGAGCGGGGTGACGGTCTCCTCGCTGGCGCCGTTTATGGGCAAAGAGGGAATTCTGGACGGCGTCTGTAGCGTACTGGTGACGGCGCCTGACGAAGCCGTCCACCGCTACTACAGCGTGGCGCAGCGCCTCGCCGGGCTCCGCCACCAGCAGCAGATAAAAGACGCGGGGCTGCCCGCACTGACGCGGGATAACGTTGCGGTAGATATCGCGGCGAACATCGGCAGCGCGCTGGAAGCGCCGGGCGCGTTCGCCTGCGGCGCACAGGGCGTTGGCCTGTTTCGTACCGAAATGCTCTACATGGACCGCGAAAGCGCCCCGGACGAGCAGGAGCAGTTTGAAGCCTACCAGCAGGTGCTTCTCCTGGCAGAGGGCAAGCCCGTTATCTTCCGCACCATGGACGTTGGCGGCGACAAGCAGATCCCGTACCTGAATATTCCGCACGAGGAGAACCCTTTCCTCGGCTATCGCGCGGTGCGCATCTACCCGGAGTTCGCGCAGCTGTTTCGCACCCAGCTTCGCGCCATTTTACGCGCGGGCGCCAGCGGTAACGCGCTGCTGATGATCCCGATGGTGCATAGCCTGGATCAGATTTTGTGGGTCAAACAGGAGCTGCAAAACGTGCGGGATGCGCTGGCGTCGCAGGGGCTGCGCCATACGCCGCACCTGCCGCTGGGGATTATGGTCGAAGTGCCCTCCGTCTGTTTTATCATCGACCACTTCTGCGCTGAGGTCGATTTCTTCAGCATCGGCTCAAACGACATGACCCAATATCTTTACGCGGTCGATCGCAATAACCCGCGCGTATCGCCGCTGTACAACCCGATCGCGCCGTCGTTTATCCGCATGGTGCGCCAGATCGTCACGGCCGCCCACCGCCACGGAAAATGGGTCGGTATTTGCGGCGAGCTTGCCGGGGAGCGTCGTTATCTTCCCCTGCTGCTGGGGCTGGGGATCGACGAGTTCAGCATGAGCGGGCCGCGTATTCCCGCCGTGAAAACCCAGCTGCGCCAGCTGGCGATGACGGCCTGCCGGGCGCTGGCCGAGCGCGCCTGCGAGTGCCGCAGCGCGGATGAGATAGAAACCCTGCTGGCGGATTTCACCCCAGAAGAGCCCGCAAAACCGCTGCTGGCGCGGGAGACCATCATCTTCGATCGGACTCTCACCTCAAAAGAGCAGGTGCTTCAGTACCTGTGCGGCAACCTGGCGATTCAGGGCAGGACTGAAAACCCGCTGGAGCTGGAAGAGGATATCTGGCAGCGCGAAGAGATTGTCACCACGGCCGTCGGGTTCGGCGTGGCCATTCCGCACGCCAAATCGCAGTGGATACGCCACTCCAGCATCAGCATTGCGCGTCTGGAAACGCCCGTCGACTGGGCGTCAGATATGGGCGACGTGGCGCTGGTGATTATGCTGACGCTGGGCGCGCAGGAGGGAAACAATCACGTTAAGGTTTTCTCACAGCTGGCGCGAAAGCTGGTAAACAAAGCGTTTCGGGAGGCGCTGTTCGCGGCGGATTCCCCGGAGAGCATGCTTGACCTGCTCACGGCTGAAATCCGCATTTGACGGCTACTGAAAACGGGCGCGATACTCACCCGGCGTCAGGCCAAACTGGCGCCGAAACAGCCTGGAAAAATAGTCGCTGTCGTCGTACCCGCAGCGCTTTGCCACCTCCCCCACCGGCAGGTGATATTTCTGCAGGATAGTGCGCGCTTTCCCCATTCGCACCCAGCGAACGTAGTCCACAAAACTCATCGTCCCCTGCTGCGAGAACAGGCGCGACAGATGGTTAGGCGAGATGGTAAACAGCGCGGCCACGCTCTCACGCGAGAGAGGTTCCGCATAATTATCCTGCAGCCACCTGCAGATGCTCTGGTAGAGAAACTCCCCGCGCGACATCCTCGGCAGCGGACTTAACGAAACCACCTTCCGGCACCAGTGAAGCAGGCTCAGCGCCAGAGGCTGGATAATGTCCTGGTCCTGCGGCGACGCGCTCAGATGGGTGAGCGCCGTCAGCATGGCGGCACATTCACCCCTTTCCGGATGGGGAAGCTCAACGTTGCGCTGCGGCTGCCCGCTTCCCGTCGCCTGAAACGCCAGCCCCAGCCAGGAGGGGGCGAAGACAATACTCAGCAGCATCACCGGCGCGTCAAACACCGGCACGCTGGCGGCCCTGGCAGGAACAAACAGCATCTCCCCCTGGCGGATCGCCTTTTGCTCCGCAATGAGCTGATTGCCGCACGCGCCGCGCAGGACCACGTCGAGCCGGGGCCACTCGGTATGAAAACGCCCGGCCGGTGCCTGCGCAGGCGAATGAGCAAACCAGACCCGCCCCAGCTGCTGGGGGTTCAGCACCAGCCCGCTGAGCAGGTCAGCAAAAAACTGCCGATCGGCGGGAAGCCGGGTTTCAGGCATGTTATCCCCTGCGCGCGTCCGGGCGAACCAGGTCAAACCGGTGCGTATCGCTGATCCCATAGTACGCCGTGGGCCCGCCCGCGCGCAGGATCGGCTGCGCTTTTGCGGTCTGGTAAATCCCCTCTTCCAGCAGCGCGTCGGCGATATGAATGCCGACCACCTCCCCCAGCACCAGCCAGGTGTCAACCGGCGTACCGTCGGCGCCCGTCAGCTGGATGCACTGCGACAGGCGGCACTCAAAGTTTACCGGGCTTTCCGCCACGCGCGGCGCCTTCACCAGCCGGCTGGCCGCGGGCGTAAGCCCGGCAAAGGTAAACTCATCCTCACCGTGGGGAAGCGTGACGGAGGTTTCATTCATCGCCTCGGCCAGATCGCGCGTCGCCAGGTTCCAGACGAACTCCCCCGTCTCGGTAATATTTCGCACGCTGTCCTTCCAGCCGTTGCTGGAGAAGCCGATGATTGGCGGGCGGTAGTTAAAGCAGTTAAAGAAGCTATACGGGGCGAGGTTAAGCTGGCCCGCTTTGTCGCAGGAGGAGATCCAGCCGATCGGACGCGGGCCGACGATAGCGTTCAGCGGGTCATGCGGCAGGCCGTGCCCCTGAGAAGGTTGGTAGAAGTACATTGTGTTCTCTCATCGGTGGGGCAGACGCGAAATGCGTTTCGCTCATCGCCCTGGTTCAGGACGATCAGCGTAACGCATTCCGCCAGAAATTAAGACTGAATAAATTTCAGCAAATCGTCATTAATCTGGTGCTTATGGGTAGTACAAATACCGTGCGAACCCCCGGCGTACACCTTCAGTTCAGCGTTCGGCAGGATCTCCGCCGCCACGCGTCCGCAGGTTTCGATCGGCACAATTTGATCGTCGTCGCCGTGGATCACCAGCGTCGGGATGGCGATCTTCTTCAGGTCTTCACGCAGGTCGGTCTCTGAGAACGCCTTGACGCAGTCGTACAGCGCCTTAATGGAACCCTGCAGGCCCTGCTCAACAAAGCTCTCTCGCACCGCCTTTGACTCTTTCGCCCCCGGGCGGTTATAGCCATAAAACGCGGCGCTCAGCTCATAGAAAAAGGCGGCGCGGTCGTTCACTACCCCTTCACGAATGCCGTCAAACACCTCTTTCGGCACGCCGTTCGGGTTGAAATCGGTTTTGACCATAATCGGCGTAACGGCGCCAATCAGCACAGCTTTCGCCACGCGCTCCGTACCGTGGCGGCCCAGGTAACGCGCCACTTCACCACCGCCCGTGGAATGGCCCACGTGGATGGCATCTTTCAGATTCAGATGCGCGGTCAGCTCGGCGAGGTCGTCAGCGTATTGATCCATCGTGTGGCCTTCCCAGGGCTGCGCCGAGCGGCCATGCCCGCGGCGGTCATGCGCAATGACGCGAAATCCTTTGGACCCCAGAAACAACATTTGGTCTTCGAAGGCGTCTGCCGTCAGCGGCCAGCCGTGGCTGAACACCACCGGCTGCCCGCTTCCCCAGTCCTTAAAATGCAAATAACTGCCGTCCTTCAAGGTAAGTTTGTCGTAATCGCTCATGAGATCTCCTGATAAGGAACACTGAATGCGGATAGTCGCCCGCGAAGGGCGCTTAAAAAGGATAATGCAAATTTGCACCGCGTCACGTTTTTCGCCAAAAATTCATATGACCAATGAATGTGACTCGTATCACTTCAAACCTGGTCGCTCAGTGGGTATCATCAGGGGAGTTAAACCCTCGCTGCCAGACGGCGAGGGTTTTCTTTTGGATTGGTTTCTGCGTTACGCGCAGCATTAACGACATGGAGTAATAAATGTCCAGACCCACAATTATCATTAATGAACTCGACGCAGAACGTATTGACCGTCTTCTGGAAAAAGCAGAGTTCGCGTCACTCCCGGTAGCCGACGCGCTGAACGAGGAGCTTGACCGGGCGCAAATGTGCACGCCTGAAACCATGCCGCATGACGTGGTCTCGATGAACAGCCAGGTCAGATTCCGTAACCTGACCACCGGCGAAGAGCTGACCCGCACGCTGGTCTACCCGGCGCAGATGACCGACAGCAGCGCCCAGCTTTCCGTTCTGGCTCCGGTAGGCGCCGCGCTGCTTGGGCTTCGCACGGGCGACACCATCCACTGGGAGCTGCCGGGCGGTGCGTCGACCCATCTGGAAGTGCTGGAGCTGCTTTATCAGCCAGAAGCGGCGGGCGATTACCTGCGTTAATTCCCCCGCTCTTATTGCCCTGAGGATGCAAGCGCATCCTCTTTCGGCAATTTCACCCTTTTATCCTATATCGCTCAAAATCCGCTTCATCCACGCTTAATCTGTTTTGGTGCCGCGGGGACGGTCATGAGTGAGATACTGGGTATCACACTGGTTTTTCTTATCTTTTTGGCGGTCATCGTCACGGCAGTGCTTTACCTGGAGCGCCACTGGTAAGCGAGCGATATCACACTACCCCGCCGGGGAAGGCGTTAACCAGCCCTTTGACTTTTTGCTCCGCCGCCTCCGGCGTGTCTGCGCCAGGCACGAGGATCACCTTGCGGCACTCCTCTTCCCGCTTTTCAAAAATCTTGTACGCCCGTTCGGCATCCGCCAGCGGAAGATAGTGGGTGACTATTTCCTCGGGCGTGAGCAGCCCTTTTTCAATCAGCGGCAGCAGCTCCCCCAGCCACGCGTGCACGTGCGTCTGGCCCATTTTGAAGCTCAGCCCTTTATCAAACGCATCGCCGAACAGGAAACCGTGGATAAACCCGGCATAGACGCCAGGCACGCTAACCACCCCGCCGCGCCGCACCGCAGCAATGCACTGGCGCAGCGCTTTGCCGCTGCTGCCCTCAATCTTGAGGTTGCTGAGGATCGTTTCGGTGGTGCTGCCCTTAGCCTCAAATCCGACGGCATCGATCACCGCATCCACCCCGCGCTGCCCGGCCGTCTGCTCGATGATTTTTTCCGCCGCGTCGTTGTCATCATCAAAGTTAATGGGGATCGCGCCGTAGCGCTCCTGAGCGAACCGCAGCCGGTACGGATGATGGTCGATAACAAAAATCTGTTCCGCGCCTAACAGCCGCGCGCAGGCAATGGTCAGTAAACCGACCGGCCCCGCCCCGAAAACCGCCACGCTTGAGCCTTTTTCAATCTGGGCGTTTTTTGCCGCCTGCCAGGCGGTTGGCAAAATATCCGAGAGGAACAGCGCTTTGTCGTCAGACAACAGCTGCGGCACCCTGAACGGCCCGACGTTGCCCTTCGGCACGCGGACGTACTCCGCCTGCCCGCCCGGTATGCCACCGTACAGATGGCTGTAGCCGAACAGCGCGGCGGGCGCGGGAATTTGCTTTTTGTTCAGCGCAGCCCCCTGCCCGGCGTTGGTTTTCTCGCAGGCGGCGTACTGCTGCATCTGGCAAAAGAAGCAGTCCCCGCAGGCAATCACGAAGGGGATCACCACCCGCTCGCCCTTCCGGAGGTTCTTCACCTCCCTGCCGGTCTCCACCACTTCGCCCATAAACTCATGGCCGAAAATATCGCCGTGTTCCACCTTCGGGATCTTGCCCCGGTAGAGATGCAGGTCGGACCCGCAAATCGCCGTCGCGGTCACGCGAAGGATGATATCGTCCGGCTGTTCAATGACGGGATCGGGGACATTCTCAACGCGAACATGGTGCGGACCGTGGTAGGTGAGTGCTTTCATGCGACCTCCGAAAGGATGTGGGTAAGCTTATAAAAGGGTAGCGTCCTCTGGCGGTCTGCCCGGGGATCCGGGCTTTTTGAGAATTATCCTGGCGAGATATAAAAGTGCTGTTGAGATTACAGAAACCGATAATATTTTATGTTTGAATGAATTCAGCGTTTATAAACAAGGAGAAACGGGTATGTATCAGACAATCATTATGCCGGTTGATGTTTTTGAAATGGAGCTGAGCGACAAAGCCGTACGTCACGCCGAGTTTCTGGCGCAGCAGGACGGCATTATTCACCTTTTACACGTACTGCCGGGCTCCGCCAGCCTGAGCCTGCACCGCTTTGCCGCCGACGTGCGTCGCTTCGAAGAGCATCTGCAGCGCGAAGCCGAAACGCGCCTGCAGACCATGGCCGGGCACTTCACGCTCGATCCATCGCGTATCAAAACCCACGTGCGGTTCGGCAGCGTGCGCGACGCCGTGAACGAGCTGGCCAACGAGCTGAAGGCTGACGTGGTCGTTATCGGCTCCCGCAATCCGTCGATTACTACGCACCTGCTGGGCTCTAACGCCTCAAGCGTGATCCGCCACACCCACATTCCGGTGATGGTCGTGAGATAAAAAAAGAGGCCACCGAAAGGTGGCCTCTTGCTGTTGCAGGTGTAGTCTTAACGTCTTTTCTTATGCGGTTTTGGTACGGATCAGGTAGTCAAACGAACTCAGTGACGCCTTCGCACCCTCGCCGGTAGCGATGATGATCTGTTTGTACGGCACGGTCGTGCAGTCACCCGCCGCAAACACGCCCTTCACGCTGGTTTCGCATTTCGCATCAATGATGATCTCGCCCATGCGGTTGCGCTCAATCGCGCCTTCCAGCCAGGTGGTGTTTGGCAGCAGGCCAATCTGCACGAAGATCCCCGCCAGCGGTACGCTGTGGACGTCCCCGCTCACGCGGTCGCGGTACTCCAGGCCCGTCACCTTAGTGCCGTCGCCCTTCACTTCCGTGGTTTGCGCGTTCAGCACGATATCCACGTTTTTCAGGCTGCGTACTTTATCCTGCAGAACCTGGTCCGCCTTCATCTCTGGCGCAAACTCCAGCAGAGTCACGTGCTCAACGATACCCGCCAGGTCGATAGCCGCTTCCACGCCGGAGTTACCGCCGCCGATCACCGCCACGCGCTTGCCTTTAAACAGCGGGCCGTCGCAGTGCGGGCAATAGGTAACGCCTTTGGTACGATACTGATCTTCGCCCGGAACGTTCATGTTGCGCCATTTCGCGCCGGTGGCGATGATGATGCTGCGTGCTTTCAGCACCGCGCCGGAGGCGGTTTCAATCTGGTGTAAACCGCCCTCTGCTGCCGCAGGCACCAGCCTGCTGGCGCTCTGGCTGTCAATCACGTCCACCTCGTAGTCACTAACGTGCGCCTTCAGGGCGCCAGCCAGCTTCTGACCTTCGGTTTTCGGCACGGAGATGTAGTTTTCGATGTCCACGGTGTCCAGCACCTGGCCGCCGAAACGCTCGCCCATCAGGCCGGTACGAATACCTTTACGCGCGGAGTAAACCGCCGCCGCCGCACCCGCAGGGCCGGAGCCGACAATCAGCACGTCGTAAGCATCACGCTTGTTCAGCTCTTCGGCCGCGCGTTTCTCTGCGCCGGTATCCACTTTGGCAACGATTTCGGTCAGCGTCATGCGCCCCTGGCCAAACTCCTGGCCGTTCATGTAAACCGCCGGAACGCCCATCACGTTGCGATCGGTGATTTCGTTCTGGAAGGTCCCACCGTCAATCGCCGTATGCTTAATGCGCGGGTTCAGGACGGCCATCAGGTTCAGCGCCTGCACCACGTCCGGGCAGTTGTGGCAGGAGAGCGAGTAATAGGTTTCGAACTCAAAATCACCGTCGATATCGCGGATCTGCTCCAGCAGCGCCTGCGCCTCTTTTGACGGATGACCACCGGTCCACAGCAGCGCCAGCACCAGTGAGGTAAATTCGTGGCCCAGCGGCGAACCGGCAAAGCGCGGCCCCTGCTCAGACCCTGGGTTGGTAATCAGGAAAGAGGGCTTACGAACGGCCAGAGCGTTATCTTCTTTAAACGTCACTTTCGGTGACAGCCCGGCGATCTCGGCCAGCAGTTCTTTGATTTCTGCCGATTTAGCGCTGTCATCCAGCGTGGCAATCAGCTCAACGGGTTTGGTCAGTTTCTCAAG
>CAMKZP010000110.1 GCA_946477805.1 uncultured Enterobacter sp. | reverse complement strand
TCCCAGCCGAACCTGGTTCAGCTCGGTAAGGGGATGGCGATCCCAAGCCTGCCGACCTCCGAGGCGGTGTTCCTTGCCGCCGGGGTGCTGGGGGCGACCATCATGCCGCACGTTATTTACCTGCACTCCTCGTTAACGCAGCATATGCACGGCGGCTCCCGTAAGGAGCGGTATTCAGCAACGAAATGGGATGTCGGGATCGCCATGACCATTGCCGGGTTTGTGAACCTGGCGATGATGGCCACCGCTGCTGCCGCTTTCCACTTCAACGGGCATACGGGCGTAGCCGATCTCGACCAGGCCTATCTGACGCTCGAACCCTTACTGAGCCACGCTGCGGCAACGATTTTCGGGTTGAGCCTGGTGGCGGCCGGTCTCTCTTCTACCGTGGTCGGGACGCTGGCGGGGCAGGTCGTGATGCAGGGCTTCGTGCGTTTCCACATCCCGCTGTGGGTGCGTCGCTCCGTCACTATGCTGCCGTCCTTCGTCGTGATTCTGATGGGGCTCGACCCAACGCGCATTCTGGTCATGAGCCAGGTGTTGCTGAGCTTCGGTATTGCGCTCGCGCTGGTGCCGCTGCTGATCTTCACCAGCAATCCATCATTAATGGGCGATCTGGTGAACTCAACGCTGGTCAAACGGACAGGATGGGCGATCGTGATGGTGGTGGTCGCCTTAAATCTGTGGCTGCTGGCAGGTACGGCGATGGGGTTATAAAAGAAAGAGGAGCCGGGAGGCTCCTCTGTTGATTAGTGGTGATGCCCGTGACCGCGGCCTTTACCGTGGCCGTGACCCCAGCCGCCGCGGCGGTCGTCACGATCGTGCCAGCCTTCGCGGTAGCCGCGCTCGTACGCTTTACGGTTATCCCAGCCGCGATGACGGCCATTGTCATGCTTCCACCAGCGGTTTTTACGCCACTCATAGTGGCGGTGCCAGTAGTCGCGGTCGCGCCAGCCGCCGCCGTCCCAGTAGTTACCATAATTGTCGCGATCGCCAATTTGTAATTTTATCGATGGCAACAGGGTGATTTCGCCTGCATTGGCGACCAGCGGGGCCGAAGCCAGCAATACCGCTGCAAGAATCAGTGACCTGAACATACTCTTCTCCTTCACGATCGGGGCCGCCGTGCGGCCTGTTAACGCAATTTTACGATTTGGTAAACATTCGTTTCATCGCCTCAACTCCGAAATCGGGGGGCAGAGCACTTTTTGCTAAAAATGAGTTCAGCGTGCGCTGGACAGGATCGCTTCTATGTCCGCCAGTTCCTCTGCAGAGAAATCGCATTTCGCCAGCATGCCCACGGCGTCATCAATTTGCGCGGTTTTACTGGCCCCAATCAGCACAGAGGTGACCGCGTCGTGGCGCAGGATCCACGCCAGCGCCATCTGCGACAGCTTCTGACCCCGGCTTTCCGCCAGCGCGTTCAGCCTGCGCACTTTTTCCAGCTTCTCCTGCGTAATCTGGTCGGGGTTGAGGAACTTGCTGCCGCTGGCGGCGCGGGAATCCGCGGGAATGCCGTTAAGATAACGGTTCGTCAGCTGACCACCCGCGAGCGGAGAGAAGGGAATACAGCCCACGCCTTTCTCCTGCAGGACGTTCAGCAGACCCTCTTCCGGCGCGCGTTCGAACATCGAGTATTTTGGCTGGTGGATAAGACAGGGGGTGCCCAGGTCGTCCAGAATCTCAATGGCCTGACGCGCCAGCTCCGCAGGGTAATTGGATAGCCCTACGTACAGGGCTTTGCCCTGACGCACCACGTGGTCGAGCGCTTTCATCGTCTCCTGCAGCGGCGTTTGCGGATCGGGACGGTGATGATAGAAGATGTCGACATACTCCAGCCCCATGCGCTTCAGGCTTTGATCGAGGCTTGATAGCAGATATTTGCGCGAGCCCCAGTCCCCGTACGGGCCGTCCCACATGGTGTAACCCGCCTTGGTGGAGACGATCAGCTCGTCGCGCCAGGGCAGAAAATCCTCCTGCAAAATACGGCCAAAATTGCGTTCGGCAGAGCCCGGCGGCGGGCCGTAATTATTGGCAAGGTCGAAATGCGTAATGCCCAAATCGAACGCGCGCTGTAAAAGTTGACGGCTGTTTTCGATAAGCGTGGCGTCACCGAAGTTGTGCCAGAGCCCAAGAGAGATGGCCGGGAGCTTCAGGCCGCTCTGTCCACAACGACGATACTGCATTGTCTGATAACGATTTTTGTCAGGCTGATAACCCATTCTCGTGACCTCTGGCGCCGAAAAGAAAAATGAGTGTATACGTTTACACTCACGCAATGAAAGGCAGAATAACGCAGCCTTTTTTGTAAAGCATTCTTTCCAGACCCTTCTTAGCACCGTTTCTGGACAGCCATCACGCTTCTTTAATACTCAAGGTGAGATCAACATAAGAAGGATACCTCTCATGAGTACCCCATACTGCGTCGCCGATTACCTGCTGGACCGTCTGACTGACTGTGGCGCTGACCACCTGTTTGGCGTACCGGGCGACTATAACCTGCAGTTTCTCGATCACGTGATAGACAGCCCGGATATCTGCTGGGTCGGCTGTGCCAACGAGCTGAACGCGTCCTACGCCGCTGACGGTTACGCCCGCTGCAAGGGCTTCGCCGCGCTGTTGACCACCTTTGGCGTGGGGGAGCTCAGCGCCATGAACGGTATTGCGGGCAGCTTTGCGGAGCATGTGCCGGTGTTACATATTGTCGGCGCGCCGGGAATGGCGGCGCAGCAGCGAGGGGAGTTACTTCACCACACGCTGGGCGACGGCGAGTTCCGTCATTTCTACCATATGAGTGAGCCCATCACCGCTGCACAGGCAATTTTGACGGAACAAAACGCCTGCTATGAAATCGATCGGGTGCTAACCATCATGCTGCGGGAGCGCCGTCCGGGCTATCTGATGCTGCCTGCTGACGTGGCTAAAAAAGCCGCCACGCCGCCTGTAAACGCTCTCACGCTGAAGCCCGTTTATGCGGACAACGCCTGTCTGAAAGCGTTTCGCGACGCCGCCCAGGCCCGGCTTGCGGCGACTAAACGCGCGGCGCTGCTTGCCGATTTCCTGGTGCTGCGCCACGGCCTGAAGCCCGCGCTGCAGAAATGGGTCAAAGAGGTGCCGATGGCGCACGCCACCATGCTGATGGGCAAAGGGATTTTTGACGAGCGGCAGGCCGGTTTTTACGGAACGTACAGCGGCTCCGCGAGCGCTGCGCCGGTTAGAGAGGCGATCGAAGGGGCCGATACCGTGCTGTGCATCGGGACGCGTTTTACCGATACGCTGACCGCCGGATTTACGCACCAGCTCACCGCGGCGCAGACGATTGAAGTTCAGCCTCACGCTTCCCGGGTGGGCGACGTCTGGTTCACGGGCATCCCGATGATCCAGGCCATTGAGACGCTGGCAGAGCTATGCAAACAGCACGTGCACGGCAGCCCGGCGCCGTCGCTCAACAAGGATATTCCGTGGCCGACCGAAGACGGCTCTCTTACCCAGGAGAGCTTCTGGAGCACGCTGCAGCCCTTTATTCGCCCCGGCGACATTATTCTGGCTGACCAGGGGACGTCCGCCTTCGGCGCGATCGACCTTCGCTTGCCGGCAGAGGTGAATTTCATCGTTCAGCCGCTGTGGGGATCGATTGGCTACACCCTCGCGGCCGCCTTTGGCGCGCAAACGGCGTGCCCGAATCGTCGCGTCATTGTGTTGACGGGGGACGGCGCCGCGCAGCTGACCATTCAGGAGATGGGCTCAATGCTGCGCGATAAACAGCGCCCGATTATTCTGGTCCTCAACAACGAGGGATATACGGTCGAGAGGGCAATCCACGGGCCGGAGCAGCGGTATAACGATATTGCGCTGTGGAACTGGACGCAGATCCCGCAGGCGCTCAGCCTGGAACCCCAGGCCGAGTGTTATCGGGTCAGCGAAGCGGAGCAGCTGGCGGACGTGCTGGAGAAAGTGGCGCACCGCGAACGGCTTGCGCTGATCGAGGTGATGCTGCCGAAAGCGGACATCCCGCCGCTGCTGGGCGCCATCACCAAAGCGCTGGAGGCGCGTAATAACGCCTGACTATTTGTCGTTACGCCATGCCATCATCATCGGTTTGCCCGCCAGCAGGAGCCAGGCGGGCAGCATCACAATACACAGCATCGGGAACAGCGTGGTGTCAGGGACGACCACGGCGGCCATAAACAGGCTCAGCCACGCGTCGCGCGTGACCACCAGCACCAGCCCCAGAATAGAGCAGGAGACGGTAATCGCCGCCGGTACGGCCTCAACGTGCTCGTGCAGCATCAGCCCCAGCGCAACGCCGACAAACACCGCCGGGAAGATGCGGCCGCCGCGAAAACCGCAGGCAGCCGCCACCACCAGCGCCGCCAGCTTGATCGCTGCAAACAGCAGATAATCAGAGACGCTAAAGACCTGGCTGAAGGCCAGCTGCTGCATTTCATCCAGACCCTTAAAGAGGGTTACCGTGCCGCCAATCGCCCCCAGAATACCCAGCGCAAAACCGCCGACGCCCAGAATGAGAACCGGATGTTTCAGCCTGTGCATCAGGCGGTGCAGGCGAGGAAGGCACCAGACCGCCACCATCCCCAGCGCAATGGCGATGGCAACCACGATCGCGCCGCTGAGGATATCGGCAATCCGCATCTGGCCGTAGTGGGGGAGGGAGAGCGAGAAGTGGGGATTGAAAAACATGCTGGTGGTAAGCGCACCCGCCGCGGCGGCCATGAGTGGCGCAAACAGCCTGTCCCAGAGCGGCACGTCGTTATTGCTGCTGAGGGTTTGAGAAAAGATCAACGCCGCAGCCACCGGGGTGCCAAACAGCGCGCCGATGGTGCCTGCCGACGCCAGAATTGTCCAGTCCAGCGCGCCGACGCGAGGAAAAACCCGCGCGCCGAGAAAGACCGCCAGCGCGATGTTAACGGACATGATCGGGTGTTCAGGCCCGAGGCTAACGCCGCCCGCAAGGCCGATAACCAGCGCGATGATAAGCCCCGGCAGCGCCGAAGGGGAGATGGCCGCCCCGATCAGGGGTTCCGTTGCCGGGTCGGGCCCCGCGTGGCCGGGGGTAAAGCGAATCACCAGGCCCACCGCGATACCGGTCATCGTCAGCATGAAAATAATCCATGCGGGAGAATCCGTACCGACGCCCAGCGTAGCCGGGAGTGCTGTCCACAACATTGTCTGGAGCACCGACGCAATTTTCATCACAACGATGAGCACCAGACTTGAGGCAACGCCAATGATTAAGGCCGGAATTGCCAGCAGCAGCATGGTTCTGGCTCGCGGGTGGAGCATGATGATTTCCTTGTACAAAAAGGTATTACGTTACTTTGCACAATCAGCTTTATGGCAATAGTGCAAAAGGTGCTGAAACGGTAAAGTTATTCTGTGACGAAGATCGATAATCCTGGGGCAGTCACCTTCTGGTCGTTGTTGTTATGACGCCTTGAATTTACAGTGTCCCAAAGATTTATTCTGACTTTAGCGGAGCAGTAGAAGAATGACAAAGTATGCTTTGGTAGGTGATGTGGGCGGCACCAACGCACGCCTTGCGCTATGCGATGTAAATAGCGGCGAAATTTCTCAGGCAAAAACCTATTCAGGGCTGGACTACCCAAGCCTCGAGGCCGTCGTTCGCGTCTATCTGGAGGAACACAAGGTCAGCGTGGAAGACGGGTGTATTGCGATTGCCTGTCCGATTACCGGCGACTGGGTGGCGATGACCAACCATACGTGGGCGTTTTCCATTGCCGAAATGCAAAAAAACCTCGGGTTTTCCCATCTGGAGATCATTAACGATTTCACCGCCGTTTCTATGGCGATCCCGATGCTCAAGCCTGAGCATTTAATCCAGTTTGGCGGCACGGCGCCGGTGGAAGGCAAGCCGATTGCCGTATACGGTGCCGGAACCGGTCTGGGCGTTTCGCATCTGGTGCATGTCGACAAGCGCTGGGTTAGTCTGCCGGGCGAAGGCGGCCACGTGGACTTTGCCCCGAACAGCGAAGAGGAGGGCATTATTCTCGAGGAGCTGCGCGCTGAAATCGGCCACGTGTCTGCCGAGCGCGTGCTTTCCGGCCCGGGCCTGGTGAACCTGTACCGTGCGATTGTGAAATCTGACGGTCGCCTGCCGGAAAACCTGCAGCCGAAGGACGTAACCGAGCGCGCGCTGGCGGACAGCTGCATCGACTGCCGTCGCGCGCTGTCGCTGTTCTGCGTCATCATGGGGCGTTTTGGCGGCAACCTGGCGCTGAACCTCAGCACCTTCGGCGGCGTCTATATTGCGGGCGGGATCGTGCCGCGCTTCCTCGACTTCTTTAAAGCCTCGGGTTTCCGCGGCGGTTTTGAAGATAAAGGCCGTTTTCGTAGCTACGTGCAGGACATTCCTGTCTACCTGATTGTGCACGACAACCCCGGGCTGCTGGGCTCGGGCGCGCACCTGCGTCAGGTTCTGGGCCAGATCCTCTGAGGCTTTTACCCTCTCCTGCGGGAGAGGGTCGCCTTCAAAGGTGCATCAGCTGGCGAAACTCTTTCACCTTGCTGCGGCTGACCGGCACCTGAAAATCGAGATCCTTAAGGCGCAAAATATAGGTGTTGTTAAACCAGGGCTCGATCTCGCGGATCTTGTTCAAATTGACGCAGAATGAGCGGTGGCAGCGGAAGAAGTGCGCCGCCGGCAGCCTGCTGCAAAACTCCGTAATATTCATCGCCATCACGTACGATTCCCGCCGCGTGTAGACAAACGTCATCTTCTCGTGCGCTTCGGCATAATAAATATCGTCGACAGGCGTCACGATGATGCGCTCATCTTTTACCAGATTGATGGTGTCATTTTCACGCACCGCCGGGGCCGCGCTGGGGGGGGTAGCCTGCTGCTGCCAGGCCGCCTCCAGCTTTTGCAGCATGCTCACAATCCTTGACTCCTGGTAAGGCTTCAGAATGTAGTCAAACGCCTCCAGTTCGAACGCTTCTACCGCATGTTCTTTCCAGGCGGTAACAAAGACGATAAACGGCTTGTGGGCAAACTGGTTAATGTTTTGCGCCAGCAGCACGCCGTCCAGCGACGGAATATTGATGTCGAGAAAAATGGCGTCCACCCGGTTGTGCTGCAGAAACTTCAGCACGTCCAGGCCGTCCTCAAAGGTGCCCACAATCTCCATCTGGCTATGGGTTTTAATCAGCCAGCTAAGCTCCTGCTGAGCCAGAATTTCATCTTCTACGATGATAACTTTCATGCGTTACTCCGGCCTACGGCAGCAGGGATATCGGCGCATGAACGGCGGTACGATCATGCGGGACGTAAAAAGCGATCTCAGTGCCTGGCTCAAGACGGTGAATATGCAGCCCTTCGCCGTACAGCAGCTTGACCCGGTGATGCACGTTCAACAGGCCGATTTTATTGCCCGGCATCTCGTTAGATTCCACGCGTTCAACGACCTTCGGGTCGATGCCGTGTCCGGTATCGCGCACCGCAATCCGCACGCGGTTACCGCTCTCCGTTACGCTAATCGTGACCACGCCTTTCCCTTTGCAGGGCTGGATCCCGTGGACAATGGCGTTCTCAACCAGCGGCTGGATCAGCAGGCTTGGGATCACGCAGTTAACCTCTTCATCAATATCGTAAATGACCGTGAGTTTGTCACCAAAGCGGGCCTGCTCGATCGCGATGTAATCTTTAATCTGGTACAGCTCCTTTTTAATGTCGATCTGCTCGTCGTCTTTCAGCTCGATGTTGTAGCGCAGATAGCGTGACAGATTGAAAATAAGCTGCCGCGCGGTGTCCGGATTGAGCCGAATCGACGACGAGATGGCATTGAGCGCGTTAAACAGAAAATGGGGATTTATCTTGCTCTGCAGCGCACGCAGCTCTGCCTTATTTGCCATCTCTCGCAGCTGCTCCGCACGGGAAACCTCAAGCTGGGTGGAGATAATCTGCGACAGGCCAATCGCCATCTCCTGTAGCGAAGAGGTGATCTGATGGGCGTGGCAGTAGTAGATTTTCAGCGTGCCGGTCACCACCCCTTTTTCCCACAAGGGGATCACCAGCATGGAGTGAATTTCAGGGGTTCTGTGGGCTTCATCATTGTTTTTAATAATGATTTTACCGTAGTTGATCGCCTGTCGGGTGGTCGGGCTAATCGAGTCATCATTGTCCCGGTAGTTGTGCTCCCCTACGCCGACGTAGGCCAGGACGCGATCGTTATTGGTAATGGCCACCGCATCGGCGTCGATATCCCGGCGGATGATATCGCAAACCTGACGCAGTGATTCCGCGTTAACGTGGCGGAAAAGCGGCAGCGTTTTGTTGGCAATATCCAGCGCCAGCTTGGCCTGTCGTGCGGCGCTTGCCTCTTTTTCTCCCTCCACGCTTTGCACCAGCAGCACGATAAAGCCGATACAGACGCTGCCGAGGATCATCGGAATGCCGATTTTCGAGACGATATCCAGGCCCAGCGCAGTAGTAGGCGCCCAGACGACGACCAGAATCATGGTCAGCGTTTCACACGCCATGCCCGCGACGATCCCGGCCCGCCAGTGCTGCTTTTTCGGTATTTTGCGGCTAATCCACCCGGAAAGGATCCCCGCGATAATGCTGGTAATAAAGCACGGGATGGCCGTTACGCCGCCGATATCAATCAGGTAGCGGTGGGTACCGGCGATAACGCCGGTGATAATCCCCACCCACGGGCCGAATAAAATGCCGCCGGACATCACGGCGATAATTCGCACGTTGACCAGCGAGCCTTCTACGGGAACCCCGGACCACGTGCTGAAGAGGGCGAACAGGGAAAAAATGGCCGTTACCGCCAGCAGCTCTTTCGGCGAGTGCGCAGACTTGTGCAGAAGCTCGCGAAACAGGCGGATGCGAATGAGGAAGAAAAGGCAGATCAGCATTAATGCCGCGCGGTCAAACACCGCGAGGAGCATATCGAAGATTTCGTGCACGAGTGAACCTGGGAAAACGGGAAAAAACTATGATAAAAAACCTCGCGCGTAATAACCAGCTATCAGTCCTGTTTATCAAATGAGGAAAAACCATAATTTACAAAGGGGATAGTTAATCGGTGCCTGATGAACCCCGCGTCCTGAAGCGCAAAGTTCAGGTAGGTAATGGTTTTGATATCATCATGTAAAATTAAGGATGCTGAGATCGCGTTTTCGCCAGGAGACTTCCGCTTTTATCGCCAGACGCGTTCCCGTTTTAGGGCGCGATATTTTTTTCGCTCACCCTCTCGACAGCGGGATTTTTTTCAGGTTATTTTCTAAACACTGTCTCTTATACACA
>CAMKZP010000109.1 GCA_946477805.1 uncultured Enterobacter sp. | reverse complement strand
GCGTACCGAAGGTGAGCCGGAGCAGAGCCAGTGGCGCAGCCAGATCGACGCCCTGACGCCAAAAGGGCTGGCCGCATGAAAAAATGGTTTGCCCTGCTCGCCGCCCTGCCGCTGGTCGCCGTCGCGGCCAGCGAGGAAAAAATGGTTACCCTCGGCGGGGACGTGACCGAAATCGTCTACGCGCTTGGCGCGCAGTCGTCGCTGGTGGCGCGCGACAGCACCAGCCGCTGGCCGCAGGCGGCCAACGCGCTGCCGGACGTGGGGTATTTGCGCCAGCTGAGCGCGGAGGGGATTCTATCCGTGCGCCCAACGCTGGTGCTGGCGAGCGCCCAGGCCCAGCCCTCTCTGGCGCTAAAGCAGGTGGAGCAAAGCCGCGTCAGGGTCGTTAACGTTCCCGGGCGCAACGACCTGAGCGTGATTGACGAAAAGGTGCGGGTGGTTGCCGAAGCGACCCGCCGCGTCGCGCAGGGAGAAACCCTGCGGCTGGCGCTGCAAAAAGAGCTGGCGGCGCTGCCCTCTTCGCCGCTCAATAAACGGGTGCTGTTTATCCTCAGCCACGGCGGCATGACCGCGATGGCCGCCGGACAGCAGACCGGCGCGGATGCCGCTATCCGTGCGGCAGGGCTGCAGAACGCAATGCAGGGGTTTACCCGCTATCAGCCGCTTTCACAGGAAGGCGTAATTGCCAGCCAGCCCGACCTGGTGGTGATTTCACAGGACGGCGTGAAGTCGCTGGGCGGTGAAGAGAACCTGTGGAAGCTGCCGGGTCTGGCGCAAACCCCGGCGGGACGCAACGGTCAGGTGTTGGCCATTGACGATATGGCCCTGCTGGGCTTCAGCGTACGCACGCCGAAAGCCATCCAGCAGCTGCGCGCCAGAGCGGAGCAACTGCCCTGATGTCGCGCCGCAGCACCTTGTCCCTATGGCTTCTCGCCGCCCTGCTCACGGTAATGACGCTAATGGCGACCGGTTTTGGCGCGCTGCGCCTGCCGGTCAGCCTGCTGTGGAACGGCAGCGACGACGCGCTGCGCCAGATCTGGCTGACCATTCGCCTGCCCCGCGTGCTGCTGGCGCTGGTCATCGGCGGCTCGCTGGCGCTGGCGGGCTGCGTGATGCAGGGGCTGTTCCGTAACCCGCTGGCCGACCCGGGCCTGCTCGGGATCAGCAGCGGCGCCGCGCTGGCCGTCGCCCTGTGGGTGGTGATCCCCCTCTCGTTACCGGCGCTGATCGTGCTTTACGCCCCGATGCTGGCAGCCTTTCTCGGCGCGCTGGCGGCGACGGTGGTGATTTTCCTGCTCAGCCAGCAGAGCGGCAGTTCGCTGTCGCGCCTGCTGCTGGTCGGCATTGCCATTAACGCCCTGTGCGGCGCGGCGGTGGGCGTGCTCTCCTGGGTGAGTAACGACACCCAGCTTCGCCAGCTCTCGCTGTGGGGCATGGGCAGCCTCGGCCAGGCGCAGTGGTCAACGCTGCTGGCCGTCACCTCCCTGATGATCCCCACGGTGCTGGTCATCTGGCGTCTTGCCAGCACGCTCAACCTGCTGCAGCTGGGTGACGAAGAGGCGCACTACCTCGGGGTGGATGTCGCCGTCGTTCAGCGGATCCTGCTGCTGTGCAGCGCCCTGCTGGTGGCGGCGGCGGTGGCCGTCAGCGGCGTTATCGGCTTCGTGGGCCTGGTGGTGCCGCACCTGGTGCGCATGTGGCTGGGATCGGATCACCGGGGCGTTATCCCGGGCTCGGTGCTGGCCGGTGCCTTTCTGCTGCTGGTGGCCGATACGGTGGCGCGAACGCTGGTTGCCCCGGCGGAAATGCCCGTCGGTTTGCTGACCAGCATACTGGGCGCGCCCTGGTTTCTGTGGCTTATTTTTCGTCGTGGAGGGCAGCATGGCTGAACGTTATATCGCAGAGAACCTGGCCTGCACGCGTTCCGGAAGGACGCTTATCGACGGCGTTTCGCTGTCGCTGTCGCAGGGTGAGCTGGTGGCGCTGATCGGCCCCAACGGCGCGGGCAAATCCACGCTGCTGCGGCTGTTGACCGGCTACCTGAAGCCTGACGGCGGGCGCTGCGTGCTGGCGGGCAAAGATCTTGGCGAATGGCCCGTGCAGGCGCTGTCCCGCCACCGGGCGGTGATGCGCCAGCATACCCGGCCCGGCTTCGACTGGCCCGTGGACGCCGTCATCGGTATGGGGCGCGCGCCGTGGAGCCATCAGCCCGAGGCGTCGATCGTCCATGACGTCATGGCCCTTACCGGGTGCCTGCCGCTGGCGGGAAGGCAGTACAACGCCCTTTCCGGGGGCGAGCAGCAGCGCGTGCAGCTGGCCCGGGCGCTGGCTCAGCTCTGGCGCGACGGTTCCCCGCGCGGCTGGCTGTTTCTGGATGAACCGACGTCAGCGCTGGATCTCTACCACCAGCAGCACCTGCTGCGGCTGTTGAAATCCCTGACCGGCAAAGGGCATCTCCACGTCTGCGTGGTGCTGCACGATTTGAATCTGGCCGCACTGTGGGCAGATCGTATTCTGCTGCTGCACAACGGCAGGCTGGTCTCCCACGGTACGCCGGAGCAGGTTCTGCAGGCCGACGCGCTGGCGCGCTGGTATGGCGCGCAGGTGCACGTCGGCAGCCATCCCGCGCACGCCGCGCCGCAGGTTTTTCTTGCCCCTTAGCTTGAGCAGCTCACCTCCAGCCGCTTGCCCCAGTCCGGCGGGCGGCTGACGTAGTCATCGTCCCTGTCCGCAAACGGCGTGCGAAGCGCCGCGTGCAGCCGCTGCAACTCCTCATACTCCCCTTTCTCCGCCTGTTCAATCGCGCGCTGGGCCAGCCAGTTGCGCAATACCATCGCCGGATTAGCCGCCTTCATGGTCTCCTGGCGGACGGCGTCATCCACCTGCTCCCGCTGCAGGCGCGCGCGGTAGGCGGTGAACCAGTCATCAAACGCCTGTCGATCGATAAATTCGTCGCGCAGCGGGGAGGCGGCGCTCTGCTGCTCGGTGTGGCTCAGCATGCGGAAGGTGCGTGTGTAGTCGCTGCCTTCGCGCGCCATCAGCGAGAACAGGGCGTTGAGCAGGTCGTTGTCGCCCTTCTCCTGCGTCATCAGCCCGAGCTTGTTGCGCATCAGCGAGCCGTACTCCCGCAGCAGTATCTCCTGATAAGTGTCGAGCGCGTCATTCAGGCCGTCAACGTCGATAAACGGCGACAGGCTTTGCGCAAGGCGCTGAAGGTTCCACAGCCCGACGGCAGGCTGGTTGTCAAAGCTGTAGCGGCCCTGATAGTCCGAGTGGTTACAGACGTAGCCCGGCTGGTAATCATCGAGGAAGCCGTAGGGACCATAGTCGAACGTCAGCCCCAGCAGGGACATGTTATCGGTGTTCATCACCCCGTGGGCAAAACCCACGGTCTGCCAGCGGGCAATCAGGGAGGCGGTGCGGGCGACGATATCGCGAAACCACGGCACGTAACCGTCCGGCTGGTCCTGCAGATGCGGCCAGTGGCGACGGATTGCGTAGTCCGCAAGCTGGCGAACTTTTTCAGGCTCGCGGCGATAGTAAAAGTGTTCGAAATGGCCAAAGCGCAGATGGCTTTCCGCCACGCGGATCAGCATAGCGCCCTGCTCCACCGTTTCGCGGACGACCGGCGTGTCGCTGGTCACGATCGACAGCGCCCGCGAGGTGGGAATGCCCAGCGCGTGCATCGCTTCCGACGCCAGGCTTTCGCGTATGGTTGAGCGTAGCACCGCGCGGCCGTCGCCCATGCGTGAGTAAGGTGTCAGCCCGGCACCCTTGAGGTGCCAGTCGAGGGTTTCGCCGTTGGGCAGCTGCTGTTCGCCCAGCAGGATGCCCCGGCCGTCGCCAAGCTGTCCCGCCCAGACGCCAAACTGGTGTCCGCTGTACACCTGAGCCAGCGGCTTCATGCCGGGCAATAGCGTTTCACCGCCCCAGACGCCCGCCCCGGAAGAAGGCTGGAATAAGGACGGTGGAATGCCGAGCGAATCTGCCAGGCGGTCGTTGTGCCAGATGAGACGGGCATTCTGTAAGGGCGTTGGTTTTAGCGCGGTGTAAAAGCCGGGCAGTTCGTCGTGCCAGTGAGCGGTAAAAGACAGGGTCATAGGTCCTCCTGCTTTTAGTGTAGAGGGTTTACCCGGACTTAAACACGGGTGAAAAAAGGGGTTATCGCTGAACGAGCGTTGTCACCTGCTCTGCCGGGACCGCGGGCCAGAGACTTCCCTGCATAGCGCCAAAATTAAAGGGCAGCACGCGCTGTAAAATGCCGTGATCGTCAACCCCGGAGACCATTACCGACTGGCAGTGCGGCGTAATTTGCCACAGAATTGCACGCATAAAAGGTTCGAATGAAAGTTCCGTGATACGCTGCTGAATAAAACCTTTATCCAGTATTACTCTTTTAAATAAACCGTCGTAAACCGGTTTTAGGGATACCGCTCCCGCACCGAAATTAGCCAGCACCAGCGGAAAATGGATCGCCATTCTCGCCAGTTCGGGATCGTCTTTGCCCTTATTTAAACCTGGATAATTCTCATTAACACTCAGCTCAAGGAAAGGATAACGCTCAAAAATTGAAACAGCGTTCCCATCACTTAATAAAAACTCAACAATTACAGGTGTAATATTTATCCATGCAATTAGGTTATGCTGGATAAAGAACAGTTTACAGGTATCGAGCAGCTGCAGTTTTTCATGAAAAAGCGCCAACTCTTCTTCTTTGGAGAGATGCGGGATAACCAGCTCAGTGGGGATCCTGACGTTCGTGCCTGCGCCAGCAAAGTTAACCAAAATGTCTAAACCTTTAAGCTCCCCTGCACTATTACGCGCGGGTAAAAGTAAAAGTTCCGACTGGTAAGCATTATCCAGCGTGATAATCATCGCGCTCGCCCCGCATTAAAGATGAGTGAGAACATCCTGGAGCAATTGCAGGCACAATTCCACTGCATTGATTTTAAGAAGATTAATTTCATTAGTTCCGTATTAATTTTCAGATTTATCCCTGAATCTAAAATAATTTTATCCTGGTTAATGAATAATAGCCAGTTTTAGATAAAACAGACACATACGGACACCCGTAATTCCGGGTGAATTTAACTTTAATCATCTCATTGAGAAAAGCCTGACGCCATTTAATAGCCGCCAGGCGAACAGAACCGACACGCTATCGCGGGCTAAATACGTCTGGCCTGCCAGAAGTTTTTGCGCCAGTAAACATTATCCAGCGACGACCGCATCACCCCGCGGCTGGTCGAGGCATGAATGAACTGGTTATCGGTATCATAAATGCCCACATGCAAACCGCTCTCACCCGAGCCCGTTTTGAAAAATACCAGGTCGCCCGGGAGTAAATCCCCTTTATCAATTTCAGTCCCGATTTCCGCCTGTTTGCGCGTTTCGCGAGGAAGCTGTAGATCAAACTTATCGCGAAACGTCATCAGCACGAAACCGGAGCAATCCACCCCCCGACGCGTCATGCCGCCATAGCGATAGGGCGTGCCGCGCCAGTTGCTCAGCTGATCGTTCAGGCTGGCGATGACCGTTATTGAATCTGAAAGCCGTGGATTAGGCGGCGGCGCACGGTGGCTGCTGCATCCCGCAAGAAATAACGCCGCCATCAGGAGAAACCAGAATCGCATATTCAGACGAATCCTCTGCTTTTTTTATTCTTTCCGTAATTTAGCCTGCATATACGCCGCCGCGCAAGAAACGGTTACGCCTGCGCGGTGGATATGAGCATCTTGTGCCCCTCGATATCCAGCCTGCGAAACGACATATTATAGGCGCTGGCGAGGTGCGGCGGCGTCAGCACGGCGTCACGCGTGCCGCTGGCAATCAGCTTCCCTCGCGCCAGCAGCCACACCCGATGCGCGTGGCGCAGCGTATGGTTCAAATCGTGGCTACTCATCACAACGGCAATGCCCTGACGGGAAAGCGCACCGAGCAGCGCATCCAGAGCCGCCTGCTGCGCAACGTCGAGGCCGCTCATCGGCTCGTCCAGAAGCAGCAGGCACCCGTGAGGATTCCCCGCAGGATGGATCTGCAGGATCGCCGCCGCCAGACGTACGCGCTGCCACTCGCCGCCGGAAAGCTGGCTCGCTGGCCGGGTCAGTTTGTTTTCCAGACCCAGTGACAAAGCGACCTCTTTCAGAAGCAAGGCGTGATTTTTATCATGCTGATGCAGCGCCAGATAGTGCCAGACCGGCATCGCGAACGGCGGCACCTGCTGCTGCACTAAATAGCTACGCCGGTGGGCCAGCGACGCGGGGGACCAGTCGGCAAGGGAGTGGTCAAGCAGAGTGACCTCCCCCTCTCCGGCGGCCATCCCCGCCATCCGCGCAAGCAGCGTGCTCTTTCCTGCCCCGTTCGGCCCCACCAGGTGCAGGATTTCGCCTGCCCTGACGCAGGCGGTCACGGGCTCCAGACGTCCCCGGCTGGCAACGTCCGTGAGCTGCATCAGCAGGGTCATTATTTCGCCAGCGCCAGCTTGATAGACTCCATGACGATCGGGTCTTCGGGCGTCATATCCGGAGAGAAGCGCTGAACAACCTGGCCGTCGCGGCCAATGAGGAATTTCTCGAAATTCCACAGAATATCGTCCGGATAGAGCGGCGCGCGCCCTTTGCTCGCCATGCGTTCGTAAAAACCGCTCTCTTCTGGCGCAACGGCCGTTGGCGCGGCGGCAATCAGCTTCGCATACAGCGGGTGGCGATTTTCCCCGTTAACGTCGATTTTGCTGAACATTGGGAACGTCACGCCGTAGGTGGTGCTGCAGAACGTTTTGATCTCTTCTTCGCTGCCCGGCTCCTGGCCCAGGAACTGGTTGCACGGGAAGCCCAGCACGGTAAAACCGTCTTTCTCCCACGCCTTCTGGATGTTCTCCAGCTGCTCGTACTGCGGCGTCAGGCCACATTTCGAGGCAACGTTCACAATGAGCAGCACGTTGCCCCTGTAGCCTTCCAGCGTGGTGTTCTCGCCGTCAATGGTGGTCACTTCGGTATTCAGAATATCAGACTGCATAGCATTCCCTCAGGTTGTCTTACGGATCGTGATTTAACGTCCGGCCTTTAATAGTAGCCAGATAAACACCGGCGCGCCCAGCGTGGCGGTGACCACGCCGATCGGCAGCTCTGCGGCCGTCAGGGCGAGCCGGGCGATGATATCGGCAACCAGCAGCGTGGCGGCCCCTGCAGCGGCCGAAGCCGGAAGCAGCGTGCGGTGATCGGTGATACCGCTTAACCGCAGCATGTGCGGGATAACAAGCCCGATAAAACCAATCGCTCCGGCCAGCGCCACGCTCACGCCAACCATCCAGCCGATAGCAATCACCAGCACGTTGCGCCATAACCCCAGCGACATGCCGAGCTGGCGGGCGGAGGTTTCCCCCAGAGCGAGAACGTTGAGCGGCTGCGCCTGGAAAGCCGCCCAGAGCATGACCGGAATAAGCAGCACCATCAGCCAGCCCTGCTTCCAGTCGACGCCGCCGAAGCCGCCCATCATCCAGTACATGAGCTGGCGCAAATCAAAGGAGGTGGAGAAGTAGACGGCCCAGGTCATGAGCGCGCTGCAGATGATCCCCAGCGCTACGCCGGCAAGCAGAAGCCGGCTCGTCGACAGATGGCGGCGGGCAAAGCGCAGCAGCACGAGCGTGATGAGCAGGGCCCCGAGGATTGCACTCAGGCTGATGCCCCAGGTCGACAGCTCGCCGCCCCCCAGCATGACGGCGGCGATCAGCCCGACGCCTGCGCCGTTTGACACGCCGAGCAGCCCCGGCTCCGCCAGCGGATTTTCAAACAGCGCCTGCATAATCGTGCCACACAGCGCCAGCGCAGCGCCAACCAGTATCACCGCCAGCGTGCGCGGCAGGCGTATCTGCCAGACAAACAGCCGTCCGTCAGGGCCAAACCAGCGCTCGGGGCCCAGCCACCTGTCACCCGCGCACAGGCTGATGGCCGTGGCGGCAAGGAGGAGCAGCAGAAGCACAAGCAGGCGGCGTCGGTCGGACTGCTGTTGGCGATGGGCAAGATCAAGCATAAACAGGGTTTTAATTAGTGTGAGATGTAATTGATTTTACGGCGGGTTTGCTAAATAGCGCAAAGAAAAAAGGCCGCTGCTGCGGCCTTTTTAGTTAGTTCATATTACTCTGCTTTGGGCGTTGCGTTTTCGACACGGCTTTTTAACTTCTGGCCGGGTCTGAAGGTCACCACGCGGCGGGCTGTAATGGGAATATCTTCCCCCGTCTTCGGGTTACGGCCCGGACGTTGGTTTTTGTCTCGCAAATCAAAATTGCCAAAACCGGAGAGTTTTACCTGCTCACCATTTTCCAGAGCACGACGGATCTCTTCGAAAAACAGCTCTACCAGCTCTTTAGCATCCCGTTTGCTAAGCCCAAGCTTATCAAACAGATATTCTGACATTTCAGCTTTTGTAAGCGCCATAGGTTCAATCCCTCAATGATGCCTGGAATCGCTCTTTTAATGCCTCTACACATTTGGCGACGGTAGCGGCAATCTCCTCTTCTTCGAGTGTACGGCTGGTATCCTGAAGGATAAGGCTAATAGCGAGGCTCTTGAAACCTTCTGCTACGCCCTTGCCGCGGTACACGTCAAATAAGTTTACGCCAACTACCTGATTTACGCCAACTTTCTTACATTCGGCCAAAATATCTGCTGCAGGCACATTTTCAGCGACCACAACTGCGATATCACGGCGGTTCGCCGGGAAGCGCGATACGTCCTGCGCCTGAGGAATGACGCGGTCTGCGACCGGGTTCCACTCCAGCTCAAAGACGATGGTACGGCCATTGAGGTCGAGCTTACGTTCCAGCTCAGGGTGCACAACGCCAATGAAACCAACGCGTTTGCCGTCCAGATAAATGGCTGCACTCTGGCCCGGATGCAGGGCAGGAATGGCTTCTGCGCGGAATTCAATTTCAGACAATTTACCGGTCAGATCCAGAATCGCTTCCAGATCGCCCTTCATATCATAGAAATCAACCGTGCTTTTTGCCAGATCCCAGTGCTCTTCATAGCGGTTACCGCTAATAGCGCCGGCCAGCATGAGATCCTGACGGATGCCTAAATTCGCCTGAGTATCCGGTACAAAGCGCAAACCGCTTTCGAAAATACGCACGCGGTTTTGCTGACGGTTCTGGTTATAAACAATGGTGCCCAGCAGGCCGGTCCACAGAGAGAGACGCATCGCAGACATTTCGCTGGAGATTGGGCTTGGCAGGATCAGTGCCTCCTGGCCCGGGTGGATCAGCTGCTGCAGCTTAGGATCGACGAAGCTGTAGGTGATCACTTCCTGAT
>CAMKZP010000108.1 GCA_946477805.1 uncultured Enterobacter sp. | reverse complement strand
CGACGCTCACGGCGCTCGTCTTTCGCTTTAACCATCGGAGATGCTTCGGTAACTGCGTGCTTAGTACGCATAACCATGCTGCGGATAACGGCATCGTTGAAGCGGAAGTTAGTTTCCAGCTCATCGATCGCTTCCTGCGGTGCTTCAACGTTCAGCAGAACGTAGTGAGCTTTGTGCAGTTTGTTGATCGGATAAGCCAGCTGACGGCGGCCCCAGTCTTCCAGACGGTGAATCGTACCTTCTGCTGCAGTGATTGCACCAGTGTAACGTTCGATCATGCCCGGAACCTGTTCGCTCTGGTCAGGATGGACCATAAAAACGATTTCGTAATGACGCATCGAATTGCTCCTTACGGATTATTCAGCCTCCTGTCTGGGTCAGCCGAGGCCCGGGGAGGCAAGGAACGTGTTAAAGGTCGGCTGAAAAATTGACGCGTCATAATACTTGCGCCCCCCCGGAAACTCAAGCTGATTGCGCAAATAATTCGCACAAAGCGCGAAGCGGGTCTAAGTGGGTGATTTAAAATTAATCACACCTGAAGGCGCTGTTTTTTTGAACAACACCATCAGAAATGGTCGCGAATCCCCGCCGGATTAGTGATTACACTTTAATCAGAGTCCATCCAACGTCAGAAGGAGAACAGTAAACCGTCACACAGCACGCAGTCGTGGAGCGCATATCATGAAAAAAATCGCAATCGCCGTAATGGCTGCGCTTTTGCTCAGTGCAAATGCGATGGCAGCCATCAAGATAGACAGCCGACAGGCCAGAAACATGGATGATGTGCAGAGCTTAGGCGTAATCTATATCAATCATAATTTCGCCACTGAAAGTGAAGCAGATCAGGCCCTTAATGAAGAAACCGATGCGCAGGGCGCAAAATACTATCACGTCATGCTTACCCGTGAACCCGGCAGCAACGGCAACATGCACGCCAGCGCAGATATTTACCGATAACGCTTTAACGCTAGTACCAGGAAAGCCAACAACGAAAACATAGCCATACTTTGACTTGCCCCCTGCCAGGGGGCTTTTTTTTGAATGGCTCCGGAATACCACCGGTTACAGCTGTTTCGGTATTCCAGAGCGCTTATTCACTTCTGCCCGTAGTAGGCGTTCGGGCCATGCTTGCGCATGAAATGCTTATTCATCAGGTAATCATCGATGCCCTGAAGCAGCGGGTTAATGCCGCGAGCAATCCAGGCCATTTTTGCCACCTCTTCCATCACCACGGCGTTATGCACGGCGTCGTGCGCATCCTTGCCCCAGGAGAACGGCCCGTGTTGATACACCACAACTCCTGGCGTATGCAGCGGCTCGCTTTCGCCCAGCGTGTCGATGATCACTTTGCCGGTGTTAAGCTCGTACTCGCCTTCTACCTCCGCCTGCGTTAATGCGCGGGTACAGGGGATGTCGCCAAAGAAGTAGTCCGCATGGGTGGTTCCGAGTGCCGGGATGGGCAGCCCCGCCTGCGCCCAGGCCGTCGCGTGCGTCGAGTGGGTATGCACGACTCCGCCAAGCGATGGGTAACGCCGATACAGCGCCAGATGGGTTGCAGTATCTGAAGAAGGGCGCCACTTTCCCTCCACAACCTCACCGTCGAGATCGACGACCACCATATCGTCAGCGGTCATGGTGTCATACGCCACGCCGCTGGGTTTAATGACGACCAGCCCCTGCTGGCGGTCGATCGCACTTACGTTGCCCCAGGTGAAGGTCACCAGGCCATAGCGCGGCAGATCCATGTTGGCCTCAAAGACCTGCTGTTTGAGCCTAAGCATGTTCAGCCTCCAGCAGTCCTGCCCGCGCCATACGCTCGCGCACCCAGTCGCGCGCCTTTGCCACCTCTGCCGCCGGGTCGTCTGACGTTTCGCTCCACATTTCAATCAGATAAGGCCCGCAATAACCGGTCTGCTTGAGCGTCTCGAAGCACCGTTCAAAGTCCACCACTCCTGCGCCAAAGGGGACGTTCTTGAACACGCCGGGACGGGTATCTTTGACGTGTACCGCCACGATATGCCCGATGCCCGCCTGCAGCTCCATCTGCACGTCGTTATCCCACGCCGACAGGTTGCCGATATCCGGGTAGAGCTGAAACCACGGGTTGTTGAGATAGTGCGCGTAGCCCAGCGCCTTGCTGATCGAGTTCATCAGGGGGTAATCCATGATCTCCATCGCCAGCGTGACCTGCGCGCGGCTGGCCATGTCGACGCTCTCTTTCAGGCCGTCGCGGAAACGACGGCGCGTTTCATCGTTGGCTTCCTGATAGTAAACATCGTAACCCGCCAGCTGGATGACGCGGATGCCGACATCCTGGGCGAAGCGTATGGCTTTACGCATGATCTCCAGCCCCTGCGCGCGCACGGCGTCATCTTCACTGCCGAGAGGAAAACGACGATGGGCGCTCAGGCACATGGAAGGCACGCGCACGCCCGTTTCAGCGATGGCGCTCACCAGCCCCAGACGCTGTTCCCGGCTCCAGTCGAGGCGGGAAAGGCGCTCGTCGGTCTCATCCACCGACATTTCAACAAAGTCGAAACCCAGCCGTTTTGCCAGCCGCAACCGCTCCAGCCAGCACTCCCCCGCGGGGAGTGCCTTCTCATAGATGCCGAGCGGGACCTGTTTTGACAACATACCCGCTCCTTAGCCCCAAAGCTGTGCGATTGAGCGTTTGAACTGACGCGCCGCCTCGACAGGCGACGCCGCATCACGAATGCTGCGACCGGCAATAAAGACGTGGATCGGAATGCCCTGGAACAGCGGCAGATCTTCAAGCGCCAGGCCACCGGTAACGGTGACCTTGAAACCCATATCCGCCAGGCGTTTAATCGCGCTGATGTCCGCTTCGCCCCACGCCACGCCCGCGGCCTGGGCGTCGCGGCTGCGGTGATACACCACCTGCTGGATGCCCGCGTTACGCCACTCCTGCGCCTGCTCCCAGGTCCAGAAGCCGGTCAGCTCAATCTGCACGTCGCCGTTGAACTCCTTTGCCACGTCCAGGGCGCCTTTCGCGGTGTTGATATCCGCACAGCAGATCACGGTGACCCAGTCAGCGTTGGCTTCAAAGCACATGCGCGAGAGGATTTTGCCCGCGTCGGCAATCTTGGCATCCGCCAGCACGATTTTATGCGGATACAACGCTTTCAGGTCGCGCACGGCGCGAACGCCTTCGCCCACGCACAGAATGGTGCCGACTTCGATGATGTCCACCTCTTCCGCAATCAGACGGGTGGTTTCATAAGCGTGGGACAGCGTCTGGTTATCCAGCGCAACCTGCAACATTGGTAATGACATGTTCAATTCCTCTTAAACTGCCGCCGCGGTGGCGCGATCGATTAAATCCAGGACTTCCTGCCCGGTGCGGCAGGCGCGTAAACGGTCAAAATTGGCTTCGTCATCAAACAGGTTGACGATCTGCATGATGCCCACCTCCTGATGGGTGTTGGCATCAACAGCCGCCATGGTGATCAGAATGTCGACCGGGTCGTTATCTTCATGGTTAAACACCAGCGGCGTTTTCAGCGTCACCAGCGCAAAGCCGGTTTTTTTGACGCCCTCTTCCGGGCGGCCGTGCGGCATGGCCAGGCCGGGTGCGATCACAAAATAGGGGCCGTGCTGCGCCACGCCGTCGAGAATGGCCTGGTAATAGCGCGGCTCGACAACGTCGGCCTTAACGAGCAGATCTACGCCCAGCTTTACCGCTTCCTGCCAGGTGCCCGCCTCAGCCTGTAAAAGGATGGCGTTATTTTCCACCAGCGAATCACGTAGTTTCATGGGGTGCCCTTACTTCACGTCTTGCGGAAAATGCGCTTTGATCACGTCCAGCAGTTTTGGCCCGAAATCCGCAGGCGACAGCATGTTGCGCACGCCCACCACGTATTTATTACCCGTCACGGAGATTTCGCCGGCGATATGGGTAGAGGCGATAATGATGTCTGCGCCGCTCAGTTCGCTTTTGTATTCGCCCACTGCGCAGCTGTTCACCGTGTGATCGATATTCGACTGGGTTAAAAACTGATCCACTTTCATCTTCATAATCATGGAGCTGCCTTGCCCATTGCCACACACGGCGAGGATACGTACGGTCATAATCGAAACTCCTTAGTGAGCAGAAACTTCTGCTGTTTGTTTTTCCGCATCTTCTTCGGCGCGCAGAGAGCGGCCCGCGAAGAACATATAAGCCAGAGCAATCAGGATGATGACGGCCATAAAGACCAGCCCGACAGAGGCGAAGCCCTGCATCATCGGCGGCGCCAGAATTGACCAGTCCGCCATGCCCATCCATGCGCTCATGCCGGTGAGCTTCACCGCCCACACGCAGCCGAAGATTTCAATCATGCCCATCACCAGACAGATCTTGAGCGCCGCGCGCCAGCCGCCGAAGTGGTTAGCGAACACGCCGATGGTGGCGTTAGAGAAGAACATTGGAATGAAGCCGGGGATAATCAGGATGGATGAGCCGCAGCCCACCAGGATGCCTACCGCAATCAGCTGGCCGACGGTGCCCCACATAAAGCCCCAGACCACCGCGTTTGGCGCAAAGCTATAGATAGCCGCACAGTCAATCGCCAGCACCGCGCCGGGGATCAGCCGCTGTGAGATGCCGTTGAAGGCCTCTGACAGCTCGGCGACAAACATCCGCACGCCCTGGGTGATAATGAAAATCGCCACGGCGAAGGAGAAACCGGTCTGCAGGATATAGACCGTCCAGTGGGTTTTGCCCGCCATCGCCTGCACGACGTCAATACCGAAGGAGAGCAGAATGGCGCCAAAGAAGAGGGTCATGACAATGGCGGTAGATACGATGTTGTCGTGGAAGATATTCAGCCAGCCCGGCAGCTTGAGGTCTTCCACGCTCTCTTCTTTTTTCCCCAGGAACGGCGCAACTTTGTAGGCAATCCAGGAGGCGAACTGCTGCTGATGTCCAATTGAGAAGCCGCAGCCGTCGGTCACCTCCTGGGTCGGCTTGTACATCATGTTGGAGGTGATGCCCCAGTAGAGCGACACCAGCACCGCGGTGCAGATGATCGTGGTCCACATGGGGTAGCCGAAGATATAGAGAGAAACCGCAATCAGCCCCGCCTGCTGGAACATGATGTGGCCGGTCAGCATGATGGTGCGGATGCCGGTAACGCGGCGCAGCAGCACGTAGAGGATGTTCAGCGCCAGCGCGAGCAGTACGGCGTACCCCACCCAACTGTAGGCATCGCCCATGCGGTCGATGGTGGCCATCATTGAGGCGTAGGTGTCAGAGATGGCGCCGTTGATGCCATACACTTCCGACATTTTGGCGACGACCGGCTTAAAAGTGCCGGTCAGGATGCCTGACCCCGCCTGCAGCAACATGAAACCGATAATGGTTTTGATGGTGCCTTTGATGATTACGCTGACGCTTTTGCGCAGCAGGATATAGCCCAGACACGTCACGATACCGAGCAGCAGCGGGGCGTTGGTCATTACCTGGTTAAAGAACACGGTAAAGACGTTGTAGAGGATCTCCATAACTCTCTCCAGAAGTGAGAACACGGGGGCAATCCCTGTGCGGTTAGTGCCCTCACTCTAGTAATCACAAATAATCACCACAAGATTGAATTTGATTATTTGTGACGCGTCACGCAAATTATTTCCCTGGTATTAATAATGATTTTCACTACCAACCTCACAGGACTAATAAATACTTAAAATTCATTTAATTAAACACTTAAATGCGATAATAAAACGCCAGAAAAGCCATAATGCCGTGAAACCGGACAGCGAAAATTACGCATTGACGCCATTGCAAAGCGCGTCAAATGATGCCAGCATTAATCACGACACGTCAAATTATGATTATTTTTGATTAAGCATGGAGTCAAACGATGAGTAAAGTGAACACCATTACCCGTGAGTCATGGATCCTGAGCACCTTTCCAGAATGGGGGAGCTGGCTGAACGAAGAGATCGAACAGGAACAGGTTGCTGCAGGCACGTTTGCCATGTGGTGGCTGGGCTGTACCGGCATCTGGCTGAAATCAGAGGGGGGCGCGAATATCTGCGTCGATTTCTGGTGCGGCACCGGCAAACAGAGCCACGGCAATCCGCTGATGAAAAAAGGCCATCAGATGCAGCGCATGGCGGGCGTGGAGAAGCTTCAGCCGAACCTGCGCACCACGCCGTTCGTCCTCGATCCGTTTGCGATTCGTCAAATCGACGCGGTACTGTCCACCCACGATCACAACGATCATATCGACGTGAACGTGGCGGCGGCCGTCATGCAGAACTGCGCCGACGACGTGCCGTTCATCGGGCCACAAACCTGCGTGGATCTGTGGATTGGCTGGGGCGTGCCGAAAGAACGCTGCATCGTGATGAAGCCAGGCGACGTGGTGAAAATCAAAGACGTGGAGATCCACGCCCTGGACGCCTTTGACCGTACGGCACTGATTACCCTGCCAGTAGATCAAAAAGCGGCAGGCGTCCTGCCGGACGGTATGGACGAGCGTGCGGTGAACTACCTTTTCAAAACGCCCGGCGGTTCGCTGTACCACAGCGGTGACTCCCACTATTCCAACTACTATGCGAAGCACGGTAATGAGCACCAGATCGACGTGGCGCTCGGCTCTTACGGTGAGAACCCGCGCGGTATCACGGACAAAATGACCAGCGCCGATATGCTGCGCATGGCGGAGGCGCTGAATACCAAAGTCGTTATCCCGTTCCACCACGATATCTGGTCAAACTTCCAGGCCGATCCGCAGGAAATCCGCGTGCTGTGGGAGATGAAAAAAGATCGCCTGAAGTATGGCTTTAAGCCGTTCATCTGGCAGGTGGGCGGCAAGTTCACCTGGCCGCTGGACAAAGACAATCTTGAATACCACTACCCGCGTGGATTCAATGATTGCTTCACCATTGAGCCTGACCTGCCGTTCAAATCATTCCTCTGATTGTGAAGCCAAATCGCCAGATCGTTGTGTCTGGCGATTTCATATTTAGCTTAGTAATTTCACGCTATTTCAAATATCATCTTTTCAAATCAATTCTTATCGGAATAGCTCATGACGGAAGCGCAACGGCATCAAATCTTACTGGAACTCCTGGCGCAAACAGGTTTTATTACCGTTGAGAAAGCGATCGAGCGTTTAGGCATCTCCCCCGCGACGGCAAGGCGGGACATCAACAAGCTGGATGAAAGCGGCAAGCTGAAAAAAGTTCGCAACGGCGCCGAGGCCATCCGCCAGGAGCGCCCCCGCTGGACGCCGATGAATATCCACCAGGCGCAGAACCACGACGAAAAGGTCCGCATTGCCCGCGCCGCGTCACAGCTGGTAAATCCCGGCGAAAGCGTGGTGATCAACTGCGGTTCCACGGCGTTTCTGCTGGGCCGTGAGATGTGCGGAAAGCCGGTCCAGATCATCACCAACTATCTGCCGCTCGCGAACTATCTTATCGATCGCGAGCATGAAAGCGTGGTGATCATGGGCGGCCAGTACAATAAAAGCCAGTCCATTACCCTGAGCCCGCAGGACAGCGAAAATAGCCTGTATGCCGGGCACTGGATGTTTACCAGCGGCAAAGGGCTGACCGCAGATGGCCTGTATAAAACCGATATGCTGGTCGACAGCAGTAAAGTGGGCGAACGCGCAGGCATGCTGTTCAGCCGCGCCGAGCAGATAGACATGGTGATCACCGGCAAAGAAGCCAACCCGGAGATCCTCCGAAAGCTGGAAGATCAGGGCGTAAAAATTCTGCGCGTTTAAAGGTGTTGACGGAAAAAGTCCACCGTCGCATCCAGCGCTGTAGGCGTGATGCGGTGGCGAACCCCGGCTTCCCACAGGCAGATGAGGTTGCCATCCAGCCCCTCGCGCCGTAGCGCCTGCTGAAGCCGGAAGGTGTCGCCTGGTGGAACCACATCGTCGGCGTCACCGTGCCACAGCAGCAGCGGGCGATCGGCCAGGCGCGGCAGGGCATGGGTGACGTCCCATTCCGCCAGCGCCGCGGCAATCTCCTTTGATTCCCGAGCGGGAAACAGCGTCTGTGAGAGCGAAGTGAAGTAGCCCGACCCCATCAGGCAAGCCACCGAGGTGACTTCTGGATGGCGCGCCATAATCCCGAGCGCCGTCATGCCGCCCATGGATGCCCCGGCTACCGCCAGGCGCTTATCCGCCACCAGCCCGGCCTGGCAAAGCGCATCGCGCAGCCCGGCAAACTCGGTCAGGTTACCGTGCAGGATTTGCCAGAACTGGCCCAGCCGTTCCTGCTCGTTGCCCGTAAAACGTGCGCCGTGGTCCGGCGCATCGGGCATGACGACGCGAAACCCTGCCTGGGCCAGCGCGACGGCAAAATAGCTATAAACCAGCTTTGATGACGTAAAGCCATGATAAAAAACCACCGTCGGCAGCGGCCGGTCTTTTTGCCCGGCAGGGAAAGCATGTAATATTTCATGGTTGCCCAGGCGGCGTGTTTCAATTTCAATCATTGTCGATCCTGTTCTGATGAATGATTCATAATGTTGAGAACTGGGTTACGGTTTCTGGATATTTTCATTCGAAATCTACGCCCCAGATAACACTTCGGGAACATTCCCCCAAAACTCTATTCGCAGACAACTACACTATGGCTATCAGGAAACGAAATATGGTTATGCGCAGGTTTGCCGCTTTATTGCTGATGTTTCTGCTCAGTGCCTGTAGCGCGCTGCAGGGCACGCCGCAACCCGCTCCGCCGGTCACCGATCGTCCGCAGGAAATTCGTCGTAATCAGACAGAAGGATTACAGCGAATGGGCACCGTCTCCGCGCTGGTTCGCGGATCGCCGGATGACGCGGAAGAGGCAATCGAAGCACAAGCCGTCGCCGCCAAAGCAGATTATTACGTCATCATTATGATCGACGAAACCATTATTACGGGGCAGTGGTATTCACAGGCCATTTTGTACCGTCAGTAAAGGTCATCATTTGAACGACATTTACACTGCTTTGCGTCCATAGACATTTTCCTGTCCACAATAAACTCCATGCCCGCACCAATGGAAGTGAGTTTATTCGCGAAGGATTGCCCGGCGGATACCGGAGATATGTTAAATGGAGCTGACGATGAAACGAACCCTTGCTTTGACCTCTCTGTTGCTCTCAGCAGGCCTCGTGAGCACGACGGCACAGTCAGCGGAATTCGCCAGTGCTGATTGCGTGACGGGTCTTAACGAAATTGGCCAGATCTCCGTAAATAATATTACGGGGAGCCCGCAGGACGTTGAACGTGTCGTTGCTTTAAAGGCCGATGAGCAGGGCGCGTCCTGGTATCGCATCATCCAGATGCAGGAAGATCGCCTGTCTCTTATACACATCTCC
>CAMKZP010000107.1 GCA_946477805.1 uncultured Enterobacter sp. | reverse complement strand
GTTAAGTACGAACTGATGCCCTCACCCTGGCCCTTATGTCTTGAGAAGATCAAGACATAAGGGCCAGGGTGAGGGCATCAGTTCGTACTTAACTTACGCTTTCACCCGCTTAATATAATCCCCAAACGCCGTCAGCTGGCCAGACAGATGGTCACGCGTGCTTTGATCCACCACTTCACCCGTCTGCGGGTCGACCTTGTTCTGGATCACGCCGCCCATAAATTCCGGCTTGTTCATGACCATCGCATCCAGGAACACCAGGATCTGGCGCAGGTGATACTGACAGCGCGCGCCGCCGATGGCGCCCATGGAGCTGGTTTGGATCAGGACTGGCTTGCCGGACAGCGGTTGCTCAGGCAAACGGGACAGCCAGTCGATGGCGTTCTTCAGCCCGCCCGGAACCGAGTAGTTATACTCTGGCGTCACGATGACAACGCCGTCAGCCTGACGAATTTGCTCTGCAATCGCCTCCACGCTCTGCGGAAAACCTTCCTCCTGCTGGAGGTCCGCATCGTAAAGCGGGATATCGCCAATAGACGGCAGGGCGCTGATTTCCATTCCCGCAGGCGCCAGCTGTGGCAGGGTGCGGGCTACCATGCCATTAAATGAACCTTTGCGCAGGCTTCCCAGTAACGTAACAACTTTCAACGTATCAGACATGATTACTCCTGTTTCATCATGATGACCCTGAACGGATCAGCTAAGGGTAAATGCTTTTTCTGCCGGTAAACTGGTTAAACGCATCAGGCGCGCGGCGGGCTCGTTGGCGCGCTCGGGTACATCAGGAAGGCTACGCCATCCGTGTTTGCTGTCAAATTCCCAGATCTTCAGCCGCTCAATCGCCGGGGTCACCGCAATCGACCAAATCAGCACGTCCTCTGCGTCGCTGAGCGCTTCCACCAGCGTGGCTTTGGTGGCGCGCAGGCGTCCGGAGCCCGGCAGCAGCTGCAGCAGGCTGGCGTCGTCTGACGCGCAGCCGCACAGCTTGCGAATGCTCTGGCGCAGGGTGATAAGCTGGGCTCGGGCTTCAATGGGATCGTTCTGGTTACGCACCCACAGCTTTTCGTTGCTGGAGAGCGGGTAGCCTTCGTGCGCGTTAGCGCCGTGGAAGCTGCGCGTCGCGCGCTGGAGTTCCATATCCAGCCCGCAGTCACCTTCGGTGGTCAGCGCTACGCCAATAATATTGCCGCTATAGGCGATGGAAAAGCCGGGCAGCTCCGGGTCAGCAAAGACCGGGCGACCGCCCGGCTGGAGGATGATATCCGGCAGCTCGCTGGTGCCGTACAGCATAAACAGCAGCTCGGCGAGAAGCGCCCTGGAGGCTAAAAAACGCGTCCTGCGGTGGTCAGGAAGTTTGAGCGCTTCACTGTGGCAGGCGGATGATATTCTGGCCGATACGAGATGCCCTTCTGTAAGAATCCCTCTTGCAAAGTGCGTAGCCATTTTTCGCTCCCTGATAATGGTCGTAGTCGGTTAAACGGTTACATCATTATCGCCTAACTTACCTTTTGTTTTAATCAGTAAATAGGAGTAAGAGAAGCCTGCGGACCGAACTTTACATTTTCTTAGGCAAAAATAGGATCGTTAGCACCGTACAGCGCTTTAATCGTCTCCCTGAGCCAGAGGATTTTAGGGTTGTGGCTGTTGCGTTTATGCCAGATCAGCGTGAAAGGCACGGTCAGCTTTTCAGCCTGCGCTTCATCGATGGGGATGGGAAGCGCGATCAGCTTGCGCTGGTGGAGCTGATTATAGTGCTGGCAGTAGTGCGGCGCGGTAGCGATGTAGTGATGACCGGGCTGCGCCGCCATAAACATCGATTGTTCAAAGCCGGGCACGCTCATGGCGATATTGCGTTCCCGTCCCATCTCTTTCAACACCTCGTCAAGGGCCCAGGTATCGCTACGCTCCCAAAAGATGCTGATGTGCGGATAGCGCAGAAACGTCTCCAGGTTCCACTCTTCCTGAAGCGCCGGGTGATCTTCGCGCAGGTACACGCACGGGCGATCGCTGAACAGGATTTCGTAGTCGATAAACCACGGCATCAGCTTTAGCAGCTCGCGGGAGCGCGGGTGCGTTTCACGGCCGGTAAAGCCAAGATCCACCTCGCCACGCGTAATGGCATCCAGCGAATCGTAATCCCAGTGGCGCATCTTCACCGTCGCCTGAGGATAGCGCTGATTCACCTGCACCAGCAGGGCGTTAAAGCGGATCAGCATCAGCGGCGTTTCGGCGGCGAGCACAAACGTGAGCCCGCCGGGGGAGTCATGGTGGAATTTATCGAGGATCTGATTGCCAATCTGCATCCAGTCGGCCAGATCCTGCTCCAGGCTTACCGTCAGCGGGGTGGGCAGCAGCCCTAAGGGCGTCTTCACAAACAGCGGGTCATCGAACCAGTCGCGCAGTTTTGCCAGCGATTTACTCACCGCGGACGGCGTCACGCTCATCCGTTTTGCGGCTTTCGTGACGCTGCGCTCCTGCAGCAAAAGCTGCAGGCAAAGCAACAGGTTAAGATCGAGACTGCTGATGGGCTTCTTCATAATGCGCCGCGGGCTGGATGACCATAAGTAAGGTGATGCACACTATGCTACAGCCAATCAGAACCCCGATCAGCATATTCAGTGACGTGAGGCCGATGACGGCAGCCAGCCATATCCACAGTGACGAACCGCAGACCTGCGCAATACCCAACACCGAGCTTGCGACACCCGCGCGCAGTGAAAACGGCCCGAGCGCCTGGCTCATCGCCACGCCAAAGCCGACGGAGAATCCGGCGCAGATGAGGGCAATGCCCATCAGCATGAATGCATGCGAGCTGGCGGTCGCCAGAATCACGCCTGCCGTCAGGAACAGCGCCTGAGAGGTCAGCATCAAGGTGCGCTGGCGGAAGAGATTCAGCGCAAACGGGGTGGAGAACGAAACCGCCATACTGACCATCGCGGTTAAGGCCATTACGGTGGAATACTCTCCGCGATCGAAGCCCATCGTCTCCATCAACAGCACCGGGGAAACGTTTACATAGGTCAGGATCACCGCCACGCTTAGCGTGGTTACCGTCAGCCGACTGAGGAAAAAGCGGTTCAGCAGCTTTTCAGCAGGCTGAAAGGTTGCGGCGTGCGCCGTATTCTGCGCGCCCGGGTGGGTCTCTTTCAGCACGGTAATGGACAGGATAAAGACCAGCGCCCCCATGGCCGCCATGGTCCAGAAGAGGCTCTGCCACGGAAATTTCAGCATGATCAGGTAGCCCACAACCGGGGCCAGCACCGGGATAATACAGGTGATGCCGTTGAGCATGGAAAGCACTTTGGCGCGACGCTGGGCGCTTAAGGTGTCACGTAAAATCGCAAACGCCACCACGTAGCAGCCGCCGGCGCCAATGCCCTGAATAAAGCGTCCTGACAGGAAAAGCGTGCTGTCCTGCGCCAGCGAGCACAGCACCGACGCCAGGGCAAAAACCACCGCACCGGTGATGGCGACAGGCTGACGGCCCGCTTTATCGGCAATTTTCCCGGCGAACACCATGGAAGACGCCATTCCCGCAAGGTAAGCCGAAAACGCGATATGCAGCTGCGCTTCGCTGGCGCCAAGGTCGCTGGCGATATGCGGCAGCCCTACCAAATACATATCAATGCCCGACGGATAAAGCAGAACCAGCGCAAAACTACAAAACAGAAAACGAGCCATAGAACCCCCATAGATGCAGGCATGCAGGATAGGGGGATATGAAGGATTAGGCGAGTTGCCATTTGGACAAAGGTGATTTCCTGGAAGGAAATCACCTTCTAAACTGGAGGTTACTTCCCA
The DNA here is from genome assembly GCA_946477805.1 of uncultured Enterobacter sp. Taxonomy (GTDB): domain Bacteria; phylum Pseudomonadota; class Gammaproteobacteria; order Enterobacterales; family Enterobacteriaceae; genus Enterobacter. The sequence goes on along the minus strand of CAMKZP010000107.1, from coordinate 5,548 downwards.
ATACAGAAGCTGGAGAAGATCCGCCCTAACAGGTCGTCCGAGGTAAACTCCCCGGTGATCTCGCTGAGGTTCTGCTGCGCCAGGCGCAGCTCTTCCGCCAGCAGCTCGCCCGCCCATGCGCCAACCAGCTGCGCTTTGCCCAGAACGAGGTGGTTTGCCGCCGCTTCCAGCGCCTGCAGGTGACGACGACGCGCCAGGAAGCCGCCCTCCATACGGGTATCAAAGCCCATGCTCTGCTTGAGATGGTTGCGTAGATCGTCCACGCCTTCCCCGGTACGTGCCGAGAGGCGAATCAGTGAGTGACCGTTCACATCGCTGATGCCCAGCGTTTCGCCGGTAACGTCCGCTTTGTTACGCACCACGGTGATCGGCAGTTTGGCCGGGAGACGGGCAATAAAGTCCGGCCAGATGTCCGCGGGGTCAACGGCGTCGGTCGTGGTGCCGTCCACCATAAACAGCACGCGGTCGGCCTGCTCGATCTCCTGCCAGGCACGCTCAATGCCGATGCGTTCCACTTCGTCACTGGCATCGCGCAGGCCAGCGGTATCGATGATGTGCAGCGGCATGCCGTCGATATGAATATGCTCGCGCAGGACGTCGCGGGTGGTTCCGGCAATGTCGGTGACGATCGCCGCTTCACGGCCCGCCAGGGCGTTCAGCAGGCTCGATTTCCCGGCGTTAGGGCGCCCGGCAATGACCACCTTCATCCCTTCACGCAGCAGGCTGCCCTGGCGCGCTTCGGCACGCACGGCGTCGAGATCGCCCATGACCTGGTTGAGCTGGGCTTCGATTTTACCGTCAGAGAGGAAGTCGATCTCCTCGTCCGGGAAGTCGATAGCCGCTTCGACGTAGATGCGCAGGTGAGTAAGTGCTTCCACAAGATGATTTACGCGCGCGGAGAACGCCCCCTGCAGCGAGTTCAGCGCGGAGCGGGCCGCCTGTTCAGAGCTGGCGTCGATCAGGTCCGCAATCGCCTCGGCCTGCGCAAGGTCGAGCTTATCGTTCAGAAAGGCACGCTCGGAGAACTCGCCCGGTTTCGCGATGCGCAGGCCCGGCAGCGTCAGAATGCGTTTTAACAGCAGGTCGAGGATGACCGGACCACCGTGGCCCTGCAGCTCCAGCACGTCTTCCCCGGTGAAGGAGTTTGGGCCGGGAAACCACAGCGCAATCCCCTGATCCAGCGGGGTGCCGTCGCTGTCTTTAAACGGCAGATAATCAGCGTAGCGCGGCTTTGGCAGTTTACCCAGTACCGCTTCGGCCACCTCGCGCGCTTTAAGGCCGGAGATACGCAGAATGCCTACACCACCGCGTCCCGGTGGGGTTGCCTGGGCGACGATCGTGTCGTTATGGCTCATGGTTTGTCTCGTTCAATACAAATAAAAAAGGCGGTCAATCGACCGCCCTTATTTTAGCGTTAACTTACCGAATCAGGACTTTTTCTTTTCGCGGCTATGCAGGCCACGTTTTTCCAGACCACGGTAAATCAGCTGCTGCTGGATGATGGTCACCAGGTTGCTGACGATATAGTACAGCACCAGACCTGACGGGAACCACAGGAAGAACACGGTGAAGATGACCGGCATAAAGGTCATGATCTTCTGCTGCATCGGGTCGGTCACGGTGGTCGGCGACATCTTCTGGATGAAGAACATCGTCACGCCCATCAGGATCGGCAGGATGTAGTACGGGTCCTGTGCGGACAGGTCATGGATCCACAGGGCAAACGGCGCATGGCGCAGCTCAACGGAACCCATCAGCATGTAGTACAGCGCAAGGAAGATGGGCATCTGAATCAGCAGCGGGAAGCAACCACCGAGCGGGTTCACTTTCTCTGCTTTATACAGGGCCATCATTTCCTGGCTCTGACGCTGTTTGTCATCGCCCAGACGCTCACGCATCGCCGCAATTTTCGGCTGCAGCATACGCATCTTCGCCATGGAGGTGTACTGCGCTTTGGTCAGCGGGTACATGATGCCACGCACGATGAAGGTGATGATGATGATGGAGAAGCCCCAGTTACCCACGAAGCTGTGGATGAACTTCAGCAGCTTGAACAGCGGCTGGGAGATGAACCACAGCCAACCGTAGTCGACGGTAAGATCCAGGTGAGGCGCAACGGCGGCCATTTTGTCCTGAATTTCCGGGCCGACCCACAGGGTGCTTGCCAGCTTGCCGGTTTCGCCCGGCTGTACCAGAACCGGCTGAGATTTGTAGCCGATGGCTGCAAGACCGTTACCGAGATTGGTGGTAAAGAAATTGTTGGTACCGTCGTTATTCGGGATCCACGCGGTCGCGAAATACTGCTGCAGCATTGCCACCCAGCCGCCTTTAGAGCTGACGTTCAGGTTTTCGTTATCGGCAATGGTGTCGAATTTGTATTTCTCGTATTTCGCATCCGGGGTGGAGTACGCCGCGCCACGGAAGGTATGCAGCGCAAAGTTGCTGCTTCCGGTGTCACGGTGAGACGGCAGATTGATGGACTGCTTCAGCTGACCAAAGGTCGACACTTCAAGCGGTTTCGCACCGGCGTTCTGCACGCTGTAGCCCACGTTCACCGCATATTCACCGCGTTTCAGGGTGAAGGTTTTGGTGAAGGTGTTGCCCGCAGCGTCGGTATAGGTCATCGGGATAGCGAGTTCATTCTGACCATCTGCCAGTACGAAGGTATCACTTTCGACGCTATACAGCGGACGCGCACCGTTAGCCGGGTTATCCGGGCCATCACGACCGGTCAGGCCGCTTTGAGCCTGATAGATAAACTCAGGTGTGGTTTCCAGTAACTGGAACGGTTCGGTAGATTTCAGCTCTTTCGGGTAGGTCAACAGCAGCGCCTGCTCAACATCACCACCACGGGTGTTGATAGTCAGCTCAAGCACATCGGTCTTAACCGTAATCTGTTTCCCCTGGCCACTGGCCGGTACGCCCTGGTCGGCGGCGCTACCCGCTGCGGTGGTCGTGGTCTGCGTGGTCTGCTGCTGGGGTTGAGGATTTTTATCCTGTTCCCATGCCTGCCAGATCATGAAAGACACGAACAACAAAGCGATGATAAGAAGATTGCGTTGCGAATCCATCGTTAGTGTTCTCTGGTATCAAAGGGTCCTGGGGGGACGGGATCGTCTCCACCTGGGTGTAAAGGGTGGCATTTTAATACGCGTTTCACCGTCAACCAACTGCCTTTTATCACTCCAAACCTGCGCAATGCCTCAATTCCGTAGCTTGAGCACGTAGGCGTGAAACGGCAATGGGGCCCGAGTAGCGGACTAATCAGGCGTTGATAGACCCTGATAAGGCCTATCAGGACCCGGGAGCCAGGCGACAGTGGCGGCGCCATAATTTTTCCAACGCTTCCGAGAGAGCACGGTTATCGAGGTCGGCAACCCCTTTTTTAGCCACCACCACGAAATCCATTGAAGGCAGTTCGTGCTGACGTAGGCGGAAGCTTTCACGCGTCAGACGTTTAATCCGATTGCGTTCATGCGCGCGCTTAACGTTTTTCTTGGCGACTGTGAGACCGATGCGGGGATGCCCCAGCGAATTTTGGCGGCCGAGGATGGTGATTTGCGGCGTGCCAGCCCGTTGTGGCTGCTGGAAGACGAAAGTGAAATGAGTGGGAGTTAACAAACGTAACTCCCTGGGAAATGCTAGCTTAACCACTCAGGGGTTAGCTTTATTACTTGGAAACGGTCAGACGAGAACGGCCTTTAGCACGACGACGTGCCAGAACCTGACGACCATTTTTAGTAGCCATACGAGCACGGAAGCCGTGAGAACGGTTGCGCTTCAGTACAGACGGTTGAAAAGTGCGTTTCATGGCGATTTCTACCTAAACTTGAATAATTTCACTGACTTTCGCGTATACCCGAACGAGTTTCGAACGACTAACGCCTCAGCGTGGGTGATTAAAGAGGCCGGATTGTAATAATTGTACACTCCGGAGTCAATTCTCTTTCCTTATTTCCCGCGTATTTCCGCACGATTTCGCGTGGAAAATGAGCAACGGACGACGCAGGAAGATGAGCATCACGCGCCGGGTCGAGGATTATACGGCCTCCCGAACAAAGCGCAAGGATCGTCCCGGATCTTCGTTAGATCATTTAAGCAATAAATTGTCTGTGCTCATTAATTTTTCCAATATGCGGCCTAAATCGTGGGGTACTGCTGCCAGGATCGTTTACACTTACCCGGTTTCGGATCTTCCTGTGGATAAATCGGGAGGAAACTGTGAGAAACAGAAGATCTCTGGCTCAGTTTACGCTATGATCCGCGGTCCCGATCGGGATCCCAGGATCCTGGTCAGGATAAAATTGCAGATAGCAATTCGCACATCCCCCTTTTGCACAGGGTCATGTCGATGTGCGCCAACAATCATGAATATTCAGTCGTTTTCTTTTATTGTTCGAGTGGAGTCCGCCGTGTCACTTTCGCTTTGGCAGCAGTGTCTTGCCCGATTGCAGGATGAGTTACCAGCCACAGAATTCAGTATGTGGATCCGCCCGTTGCAGGCGGAACTGAGCGATAACACGCTGGCTTTGTATGCGCCAAACCGTTTTGTGCTCGATTGGGTAAGGGACAAGTATCTCAATAACATCAATGGACTGCTGAACGACTTCTGCGGGTCAGACGCCCCGCAGCTGCGCTTTGAAGTGGGCACAAAGCCTGTCACCCAAACCGTGCGTGAAACCGTGAATGTGGCGGCGCCTGCCCAGGCTGTGCCTGCACCGGCCCCGCGCGTTGCGCCTGCTCGTCAGGGCTGGGATAACGTCCCCGCGCCGGCTGAGCCAACCTACCGCTCTAACGTCAACGTTAAACACACGTTCGATAACTTCGTTGAAGGTAAATCGAACCAGCTGGCGCGCGCCGCGGCTCGTCAGGTTGCCGATAACCCCGGTGGCGCTTATAACCCGCTGTTCCTTTATGGCGGCACGGGTCTGGGTAAAACGCACCTGCTGCATGCGGTGGGCAACGGCATTATGGCGCGCAAGCCTAATGCGAAAGTGGTGTATATGCACTCCGAGCGCTTCGTTCAGGACATGGTAAAAGCCCTGCAAAACAATGCGATCGAAGAGTTTAAACGCTATTATCGTTCCGTTGACGCCCTGCTGATCGATGACATTCAATTCTTTGCCAATAAAGAACGATCGCAGGAAGAGTTTTTCCACACCTTCAATGCGCTGCTGGAAGGTAATCAGCAGATCATTCTGACTTCGGATCGTTATCCAAAAGAGATCAACGGCGTTGAAGATCGTCTGAAATCTCGCTTTGGCTGGGGCCTGACCGTGGCGATCGAGCCGCCGGAGCTGGAAACCCGCGTGGCGATCCTGATGAAGAAAGCCGACGAGAACGACATTCGCCTGCCGGGCGAAGTGGCGTTCTTCATTGCCAAGCGTCTGCGCTCCAACGTGCGTGAGCTGGAAGGCGCGCTGAACCGCGTCATCGCCAATGCCAATTTCACCGGTCGTGCGATCACCATCGATTTTGTGCGTGAAGCCCTGCGTGATTTGTTGGCATTGCAGGAAAAACTGGTCACCATTGATAATATTCAAAAGAC
>CAMKZP010000106.1 GCA_946477805.1 uncultured Enterobacter sp. | reverse complement strand
TGCCATTGGGGGCGGGTATTGTATTAAAGAATTCATCTGAATATAGATAAAGACACAACAAAGTTTTTTAAATAGATATAAATCGTCAGCTCCTGGCTGCTTGAAAAGTGACGATACTATTACATTCTATCCCAACGAATACCCGTTCAAAGCTTGAACACCTCTTCGCTTATCGCTAAGGTAAGCGCGTTTTTTACCCGCCAGGAATCGACCATGACCACCATCGCCCTTATCGACGACCACCTTATCGTCCGCTCCGGATTTGCCCAGCTTCTGAACCTCGAATCGGATTTTCAGGTGGTGGCGGAGTTCGGCTCCGGTCGCGAGGCGCTGGCAGGCCTGCCGGGGCGCGGGGTGCAGGTCTGTATCTGCGATATTTCGATGCCCGATCTCTCCGGGCTGGAGCTGCTAAGCCAGCTGCCGAAAGGGATGGCGACCATTATGCTCTCGGTCCACGACAGCCCGGCGCTGGTGGAGCAGGCGCTGAACGCGGGCGCGCGCGGGTTTCTCTCAAAACGCTGTAGCCCGGACGAGCTGATCGCCGCCGTGCGCACTGTTTCCACCGGCGGCTGCTACCTGACGCCGGATATCGCCATCAAGCTGGCCGCCGGACGCCAGGACCCGCTCACCCGGCGCGAGCGTCAGGTCGCGGAAAAGCTCGCGCAGGGGATGTCGGTAAAGGAGATTGCCGCTGAGCTGGATCTGTCCCCGAAAACCGTGCACGTTCACCGCGCCAACCTGATGGAAAAACTCAACGTCAGCAACGACGTCGAGCTGGCGCGCCGTATGTTTGACAGCTGGCAATGAGCTCCATTTTTTCGCGGCTGATCGCCGTCGTCGCCAGCTTTTTTATCTTCTCTGCCGCATGGTTCTGCCTGTGGAGCATTAGCCTGCATCTGGTTGAACGTCCCGAGCTGGCGGTGCTGCTGTTCCCCTTTGGCCTGCGCCTTGGGCTGATGCTGCAGTGCCCGCGCGGCTACTGGCCCATTTTGCTCGGCGCAGAGTGGCTGATGCTGCTCTGGCTGGCGCAGGAAGTGGCCCTGGCGCATCTCCCTTTATTGATGACCGGAAGCCTGCTCACGCTTCTCCCGGTCGCGCTGATTTCCCGCTATCGCCACCAGCGCGACTGGCGCACATTGCTGCGCCAGGGGGCGGCGCTGATTGCCGCCGCGCTGCTGCAGTCCCTGCCGTGGGTCGGCGAAAAAGAGATGCTTAACGCCCTGCTGCTGACCCTCACCGGTGGCCTGACGCTGGCGCCAACCTGCCTCGTTATCTGGCACTACCTCACCAGCACCGTCTGGCAGCCGCTCGGCCCTGCGCTGGTGTCCCAGCCGGTGAACTGGCGCGCCCGGCACCTCATCTGGTATCTGCTGCTGTTTGCGATCAGCCTGTGGCTTCAGCTGGGTTTACCCGCCGAGCTTTCACGCTTCACGCCGTTTTGCCTGGCGCTGCCGATCATCGCCCTGGCCTGGCACTACGGCTGGCAGGGGGCGCTGATCGCCACCCTGATGAACGCCATCGCGCTGATTGCCAGCCAGACCTGGCACGATCACCCGGTGGATTTGCTGCTCTCGCTGCTGGCGCAGAGCCTGACCGGGCTGCTGCTCGGGGCGGGTATTCAGCGCCTGCGCGAGCTGAACCAGTCTCTGCAGACCGAGCTGGCGCGCAACCGCCGTCTGGCGGAGCGCCTGCTGGAGACGGAAGAGAGCGTGCGGCAGGAGGTCGCCCGCGAGCTGCACGACGACATCGGCCAGACCATCACCGCCATCCGAACCCAGGCGGGCATCGTGCAGCGTCTGGCGGCGGAAAACGCGGGCGTGAAGCAGGGCGGGGCGCATATTGAACAGCTTTCTCTGGGCGTGTATGACTCGGTGCGGCGTCTGCTCGGAAGGCTGCGCCCGCGCCAGCTGGACGATCTGACCCTTGAGCAGGCGGTCCGTTCCCTGATGCGCGAGATGGAGCTGGAAAGCCGCGGCATCGTCAGCCATCTCGACTGGCGCATTACGGAATCTGCGCTGAGCGAAGGCCAGCGCGTCACGCTGTTCCGCGTCTGTCAGGAGGGGCTGAACAATATCGTCAAACACGCCAGCGCCAGCGCGGTCACCATTCAGGGCGGTCATCAGGACGAGCGCCTGACGCTGGTGATTGAAGACGACGGCTGCGGCCTGCCGCCGGGCTCCGGCCAGCAGGGCTTTGGCCTGGCGGGCATGCGCGAGCGCGTGAAGGCGCTGGGCGGCACGCTGAACATCTCCTGCACCCACGGGACGCGCGTCAGCGTCAGTTTACCGCTTCGGAGTCACCATGTTTAAAACCCCTGCCGACGCCGCCCCGATCGGTAGCAAAGCGGAAATCGACGCCCGCTACCGCTACTGGCGACGGCATATCCTGGTCACTATCTGGCTCGGCTACGCCCTGTTCTACTTCACCCGCAAAAGCTTCAACGCCGCCGCGCCGGAAATCCTCGCCAGCGGCGTGATGACGCGCACCGACATCGGCCTGCTGGCGACGCTGTTTTACATCACCTACGGCCTGTCGAAGTTTTTCTCCGGCATCGTCAGCGACCGCTCCAACGCCCGCTATTTCATGGGCGTTGGGCTGATTGCCACCGGCGTGGTGAATATCCTGTTTGGCTTTTCCACCTCGCTGTGGGCGTTTGCCCTGCTGTGGGCGCTGAACGCCTTCTTCCAGGGCTGGGGCGCGCCGGTCTGCGCCCGCCTGCTCACCGCCTGGTATTCGCGCAACGAGCGCGGCGGCTGGTGGGCGGTATGGAACACCGCGCATAACGTCGGCGGGGCGCTAATCCCGATAGTCGTAGGCGCCGCGGCGCTGCACTACGGCTGGCGCGCGGGGATGATGATTGCGGGCGGCCTTGCCATTCTTGCCGGGCTGTTCCTCTGCTGGCGCCTGCGCGACAGGCCGCAAACCGTCGGCCTGCCGGCAGTGGGCGACTGGAGGCACGATGAAATGGAGATCGCCCAGCAGCAGGAGGGCGCAGGGCTCTCGCGCAAAGAGATCCTCACCAAATACGTGCTGAAAAACCCGTACATCTGGCTTTTATCGCTGTGCTACGTGCTGGTCTACGTGGTGCGCGCGGCGATCAACGACTGGGGCAATTTATACATGTCCGAGACGCTCGGCGTGGACCTGGTCACGGCCAACTCGGCGGTGACGATGTTTGAGCTGGGCGGGTTTATCGGCGCGCTGGTGGCGGGCTGGGGCTCGGACAAGCTGTTTAACGGCAACCGCGGCCCGATGAACCTGATTTTTGCCGCCGGGATTTTACTCTCCGTCGGCTCGCTGTGGCTGATGCCGTTCGCCAGCTACGTGATGCAGGCGGCGTGCTTCTTCACCACCGGCTTCTTCGTGTTTGGCCCGCAGATGCTGATCGGCATGGCGGCGGCGGAGTGCTCGCACAAGGAGGCGGCAGGCGCGGCAACGGGCTTTGTCGGGCTGTTTGCCTACCTCGGCGCGTCGCTCTCCGGCTGGCCGCTGGCGCGGGTGATCGACGTCTGGCACTGGAGCGGTTTCTTCGCGGTGATCGCTATCGCGGCGGGGATTTCCGCCCTGCTGCTGCTGCCGTTTTTAAACGCCCAGGCGCCGCGCGAAGCCAGCGCGATGTGATGCGCCTCACCTTTTCGCCGCGAGTGAGGCAAAACTAAGAAATATTCCCGGTTTCACCTGGACGCTGTCTCAGGCGTCGCGCCCGGCTGATTTTTACAATGCCTGCCATTCGCAGGTATAAAAATCAGCTCAGGAGCAAACCATGCTGGCCTTCCTCAACCAGGTGCGCAAGCCGACCCTGGATCTGCCGCTCGATGTGCGGCGCAAAATGTGGTTCAAACCGTTCATGCAGTCCTATCTGGTGGTCTTTATCGGCTACCTGACCATGTACCTGATCCGCAAAAACTTTAACATCGCGCAGAACGACATGATCTCGACCTACGGGCTGAGCATGACGCAGCTGGGGATGATTGGCCTGGGCTTCTCCATCACCTACGGCGTGGGGAAAACGCTGGTCTCCTACTATGCGGACGGTAAAAATACCAAGCAGTTCCTGCCGTTTATGCTGATCCTCTCCGCCATCTGTATGCTCGGCTTCAGCGCCAGCATGGGCGCGGGCTCCGTCAGCCTGTTCATGATGATTGCGTTCTACGCCCTGAGCGGTTTCTTCCAGAGTACCGGCGGGTCGTGCAGCTACTCCACCATCACCAAGTGGACCCCGCGCCGCAAGCGGGGTTCATACCTCGGCATGTGGAACATCTCCCACAACCTCGGCGGAGCGGGTGCGGCGGGCGTGGCGCTGTTCGGTGCCAACGTTCTGTTCGACGGCCACGTGATCGGCATGTTTATCTTCCCGTCGATCATCGCCCTGATTGTTGGCTTTATCGGCCTGCGCTTCGGCAGCGACTCCCCGGAATCTTACGGCCTCGGCAAAGCCGAAGAGCTGTTCGGCGAGGAGATCAGCGAAGAGGACAAAGAGACCGAAGAAAACGAGATGACCAAATGGCAGATCTTCGTTGAGTACGTGCTGAAAAACAAAGTGATCTGGCTGCTCTGCTTCTCGAACATTTTCCTCTACGTGGTGCGCATTGGTATCGACCAGTGGTCAACCGTCTATGCCTTCCAGGAGCTGAAGCTCTCTAAAGAAGTGGCGATTCAGGGCTTCACCCTGTTCGAAGTGGGCGCGCTGGTCGGCACGCTGCTGTGGGGCTGGCTCTCAGACCTCGCCAACGGCCGCCGCGCGCTGGTGGCCTGCGTCGCGCTGGCGCTGATTATCGCCACCCTCGGCGTTTACCAGCACGCCAGCAACCAGTACGTGTACCTTGCGTCCCTGTTCGCGCTCGGCTTCCTGGTGTTTGGCCCGCAGCTTTTGATCGGCGTGGCGGCAGTTGGCTTCGTGCCGAAAAAAGCGATCGGCGCCGCCGACGGGATTAAGGGCACCTTCGCCTATCTTATCGGCGACAGCTTTGCCAAGCTGGGCCTGGGGATGATCGCCGACGGCACGCCCGTTTTCGGCCTCACCGGCTGGGCGGGCACCTTCGCGGCGCTGGACGCGGCGGCGATTGGCTGTATCGTCCTGATGGCGATGGTCGCGGTGCTGGAAGAACGCAAAATTCGCCGCGAGAAGCGCGTGCAGAGATTGAAAGCAGCCTGATTGTGCAGGTGACTTCTTTGCCCGGTGAGTTTTGCCGGGCTTTTTTACATTCTTATCCTAAACGTTTTCTTAATTTAATGTCGGTCATGCGCTGGTCTCTTCTTTGTATTTCAATGCAGGCGTAAGGTATAGACCTGTTTTAAAGTGACAGCTCTATTCTGTCTTTCGGCATAAGGATATTGCGGTGAGCGGTAAACCGGCAGCCCGAATGGGCGACATGACGACGTCCGGCGGCCCGATTCTGCAGGGCTCTGTGGGCGTGATGGCAGGCGCACCTACCGGTGTGGCCTGCTCGGTGTGCCCCGACGGCAGAACCTCCGGCAACCCGGTCAATCCTCTGTCGGGAGCCAAAGTCCTGCCCGGCGAGACCGATATCGCCCTGCCGGGGCCGCTGCCGTTCATCCTTTCCCGCTCATACAACAGCTACCGGACGAAGACACCCGCGCCGGTGGGCATTTTCGGCCCCGGCTGGAAAGCTCCCTTCGATATCCACCTGCAGATTCGCCATGATGAACTGATTATTAATGACAACGGCGGGCGCAGCATTCACTTTGAGCCACTGTTTCCCGGCGAAACGGCCTTCAGCCGCAGCGAGTCCCTCTGGCTGGCCCGCGGCGGGGCGGCCAGACTGCATGAGAGTAATGCCCTGCACCGGCTGTGGCAGCGGCTACCGGAGGACGTCCGCTTAAGCCCGCATATTTACCTGGCGACGAACAGCGCGCAGGGGCCATGGTGGATACTCGGATGGCCTGAGCGCGTACCGGAGGCGGGGGAGATTCTGCCCGCGCCGCTGCCGCCCTGCCGGGTGCTGACCGGGCTGGCCGACCGTTACGGGCGCGCGCTCACCTTTCACCGGGAGGCTCGGGGGGCATTCACCGGCCACGTCACCGCCGTCACCGACGGCGCAGGCCGCCGCTTCCGGCTGGCGCTGACCACGCAGACGGTGCCGGTCTCCGGCTACGGCGCAGACAGCGGCATCCGCCTTGAGGCGGTATGGCTGACGCACGACCCGGAATACCCGCATAACCTCCCGGCTCTCCCCCTGGTCCGCTATACGTACACCCCGCGCGGCGAGCTGTCGGCGGTGTACGACCGCAGCGGTACACAGGTGCGCAGTTTCACTTATGACGACAGGCATCCGGGGCGCATGACGGCGCATCAGCACGCCGGACGCCCGCAGACAGTTTATCACTATGACGCCTCCTGCCGTGTGGTGGAGCAGCATAACCCTGCGGGATTAAGTTATACCTACAGCTATGATAAAAACGCCGTCACGGTAACCGACAGTCTGAACCGCCGGGAGGTGCTGCACACCGGGGGTGAAGGCGGACTGAAACGGGTGATAAAGGAAGAAAAAGCCGACGGCAGTGCGATTACGCGGGAATTTGACCAGGCGGGCCGCATGGTGGCGATGACGGATGCGGCCGGGCGTAAAACCGAATACCGGCTGAATATCGGTTCCGGGAACGTGACGGAAATTATCACACCAGACGGCAGGTCCGTACGGTTCAGCTATAACGACCAGCGCCAGCTCATCTCCGCCACCGGCACTGACGGCCTGCGCAGCCGGCAGGAATTTGACGATGCCGGCAGGCTGACGCGGGAAACGTCCCGTCAGGGTGATGTCACCCGTTATGTTTATGATAACCCAAACGGTGAACTGCCTTCCGCCACTGAAGACGCCACGGGAAGCAAAAAGCACATGACCTGGAGCCGCTACGGACAGCTGCTGACCCTGACCGACTGTTCCGGCTACAGGACGCGGTATGAGTACAACCGGTTCGGGCAGGCCACCGCCATTCACCGGGAGGAAGGCCTTAGCCAGCACCTCACTTACGATGGACGTGGCAGACTTGTCAGCCTGAAAAATGCAGAGGGCCGGGAGACGCGTTACGAATACAGTTTCGCAGGCGACCTTACGGCGATAATTCACCCCGACGGCAGACGGCAGGTCACAGCTTATGATGCCGCCGGGCACCCGGTCAGCATCACCGAAGGCGGCCTGACCCGAACGATGGAGTACGATGCAGCCGGGCGTATCATCCGGCTGGTCAATGAGAACGGGGCCAGTACCACCTTCTCTTATGATGTTATGGACAGGCTGATACGGGAATGCGGCTTTGATGGCAGAACACAGCATTACCACTACAGCATCACAGGGCAACTTATCCGCAGCGAGGATGAAAACCTCACCACCCTGTGGCATTACGATGAGTCAGACCGTCTGGCATACAGAACGGTGAATGATGAAGAGTCGGAGCGCTGGCAGTACAGTGAGCGCGGCTGGCTGGCGGGAGTCAGCCACATCAGCGACGGCCACCGTGTCGCCGTGCAGTACGGCTATGATGACAAAGGCCGGATGGTCAGCGAACGCCAGACGGTGCAGCATCCCGACACCGGGGAACTGCTGTGGCAGCACGTCACAAAACACGATTATCCCGGGGGGATGGCGACCCGGACCACCCCCGATACGCTGCCGCCGGTGGCGTGGCTCACTTACGGTTCCGGCCATCTTGCCGGAATGAAGTCCGGCGACACGCCGCTCATCGAGTTCACCCGCGACCGCCTGCACCGGGAGACACAGCGTCGCTTCGGCCCTTATGAACAGAACACGCGCTACAGTGCCGCCGGGCAGTTGCTGAGTCACACGTTCAGTAATCCGGCAATGAACAGGGACTATGGCTGGAATGACAGCGGACAGCTTATCCGTATCAGCGGCGCGCTTCAGTGGGCATACCATTATGACGGTGCGGGCCGTCTCACCAGCGCCGCCCGGCACCACGACCTGCTGCGGCGCTACATCACCGACCCGGCGGGAAACCGGGTGGCTGACCAGGAGCAGTACCCGGCGCTTCCCGCAACCTGGCGGGATAACCGCATCAGCGAGGATGTGCGATGGTTTTATCATTACGATGCACACGGACGGCTGACGAAAAAGGACGAGAAGGGCTTCCGGGATGGTGGCGGTCTCACTCACCTTTATTGCTACGATAGCCAGCACCGGCTGGTGCATTACCAGCGTGAGCAACAGGGCATCACGCTGCTGGAAAGCCGCTACCTTTATGATCCTTCTGGCCGCCGCATCGGAAAACGAGTGTGGAAATGCAGGCGCAAGCCCGGAAACCTCAGCGGGGAAGAATTTATTTACCCGGATAAAACGCCTGAAGTGACATGGTACGGGTGGGACGGCGACAGGCTGGCCACCACGCAGACAGACATGCAGCGCATCCAGACAATTTACCTGCCAGGCACCTTCACGCCGCTGGTCAGAATAGAAACGGAAACCTCAGAACTGTCAAAAACGGCCCGCCGCACGCTGGCGGAGAAGTTTCAGCAGGACGCGAACGTAATTTTTCCGACGGAGCTGGTGGTGATGGTGGATAACCTGGAAGCGGAGCTTCAGCGCGGAGAGCTCAGCGACGCAAACCGGGCATGGCTGGCACAGTGCGGGCTGACGCCCGGGCAGATACACAGCCAGATGGAGCCGGAATACACGCCAGAGAGAAAGATTCACCTGTACCACTGCGACCACCGTGGTCTGCCGCTGGCGCTTGTGAACAGAGACGGAAAAACAGACTGGTCAGCAGAATACGATGCGTGGGGAAATATGTTGTGTGAGAATAACCCGCATAATCTTGCGCAACTGATTCGCCTGCCGGGACAACAGTATGATGAGGAAACGGGGCTGTACTATAACCTGAACCGGTATTACGACGCGGTGCAGGGAAGGTATATCACGCAGGATCCGATTGGGCTGCGGGGGGGATGGAATCTTTACCTGTATCCGTTAAATCCGGTTACAAAGATAGACCCGTTGGGGTTGTATCAGATGTGCCATAGAAAGTTCGATCCGGTCCCCGTTCCATATGCAAGGCATTGCTATATAAAGTTTGAGGATGGTACTACTTCAAGTTTTGATAATAAGGGAGTTCACGCAGATCCCGCTCCCAATAAGTTTGGTACGATCTGCACTGAGCCTCAAAATCCATCACTGGACGAGTGTATTCGGGAAGCGATGAAAAAATGTAAAGGTGAAAACTATCACTTTACTGCGTTTAACTGTTGTCACTGCGCAGAACAAGCGATGAAATCTTGCGGTACATCCATCCCTAAAACATCATGGCCAAACGCCCCGATAAACCCAGGCCCACAACCAGGAGAGCCCGGTTATAGCCAAGAGCCTGTATTTGATTCACATCTGGGAGGGTAATTATG
>CAMKZP010000105.1 GCA_946477805.1 uncultured Enterobacter sp. | reverse complement strand
AAATGGCAGAATCGCCGCGAGATATATTCCCTGCAGGTCAAAGAGGAGATTTACGGTGCGGTGATGAACGCCATCATCGAAAAGCGCCCTGAGCTTAAAGAGAAGCTTCTGGGACGCCTGGAGGCTCACTATCAGTACCTGCTGGCGAGAGAGACCGCCACGCTGCGCCTGAGCCGCAAATTGTCCGAGGGCGATTACCGCACGTCGAACGTCACCTTCGTGGCGCTGAATGAAGATGCAGCGCCCGCAGCGTCAAAAGACCGTCTTTAATTCCAGCAAAAAAAGCTGGCTTTCGCCAGCTCTTCGTTTTATTTCGCGGCCGCTTTCTCTTCGCCGACCAGACCAATCTTCAGGTACCCCGCCTGATGCAGCGTGTCCATTACCTTCATCATGGTTTCATAGTCGACGGTTTTATCCGCGCGGAAGAAGACGGTGGTGTCTTTCTTACCGCCGGTAGCCTGCTCCAGCGCCGGGATCACCGATTCAGCCGTCACCGGGTCGTTCCCCAGGAACATGGATTTATCCGCCTTCACCGACAGGTAGATAGGCTTTTCCGGGCGCGGCTGCGGCTGGCTGGAGGATGCGGGGAGGTTCACCTTCACGTCCACCGTCGCCAGCGGCGCGGCAACCATGAAGATGATCAGCAGAACCAGCATGACGTCGATAAACGGCGTCACGTTGATTTCATGCATTTCGCCGTTATCGTCCAGATTTTCGTTAAGACGCATCGCCATACAATCAACCTACGCGCAGTTTAGACGCTGCATGCACCGGCTTCGCGGCGCTGGAGTTCAGGTCCAGGTCACGGCTTTGCAGCAGCAGAACCTGAGCGGCAACGTCGCCGAGGGTCGCTTTGTAGCTGCCGATCATGCGCGCGAAGATGTTATAGATAACCACGGCCGGAATAGCCGCAACCAGGCCGATTGCCGTGGCCAGCAGCGCTTCCGCGATGCCCGGCGCCACAACCGCCAGGTTGGTGGTTTGGGTCTGGGCGATACCGATAAAGCTGTTCATGATGCCCCAGACGGTGCCGAACAGGCCGACGAACGGAGAGATTGCACCGATAGTCGCCAGATAGCCATTGCCACGGCCCATGTGACGGCCCACGGCGGCAACGCGACGCTCCAGGCGGAAGCCGGTACGCTCTTTAATGCCTTCGTTATCTTCGCTGCCCTCAGAAAGTTCCAGCTCGTTCTGCGCTTCGTTCACTAACATGGACGTCAGGCTTTTGGCGTGGAAGGACGAGGTCATATCAGAAGCCTGATCCAGGGAGCGGGCTTCTGCCAGCTGCTGCTGCTCGCGCTTGAGGCGGCGCTTCTGCGAAATAAGCTCAACGCTCTTGCTGAAGAAAATAGCCCAGGTGACAACGGACGCCAGAATCAGGCCGATCATCACAATCTTAACCACGATGTCAGCATGGTGATACATGCCCCAAACGGAAAGATCCGTCTGCATCAAATTATTACCCACTCGGTATCTCCAGGACGCAAATCACAAATTCTGAGCGTAATAATATCAAAACGACGTCGAATTGATAGTAGTTCTCATTAGTATTTACATACTGCCGTAATTTCCGCTCACTTTCCTTGCGCTTACGCAGTAAAAATTTCTTATGCGTATTTTTCATAAAATTTTCTGCTTATTCGATAAGCCTGCGGGTGCACATTTTTACAATCGTGGTAGTCTGGACGTCCAGACGTATAAAAACAGGGTTGGCGAACATGACAAAAAAGCATCTTGATACCACGCTGGTGCAGGCCGGGCGGAGCAAAAAATACACCCAGGGCTCGGTCAACAGCGTGATTCAGCGCGCCTCCTCGCTGGTGTTTGATACCGTTGAGGAGAAGAAAATTGCCACGCGTCATCGCGCGAAAGGCGGGCTGTTTTACGGTCGTCGCGGCACGCTAACCCACTTTTCACTGCAGGAAGCCATGTGCGAGCTGGAGGGCGGCGCGGGATGCGCGCTGTTCCCGTGCGGTGCGGCGGCGGTCGCCAATACTATTCTGGCTTTTGTCGAACAGGGCGACCATATCCTGATGACCAACACCGCCTACGAGCCAAGCCAGGACTTCTGCACCAAAATCCTCAGCAGGCTCGGGGTGACTACCGGCTGGTTTGACCCGCTGATCGGCGAAGGCATTGCGGAACGTATTCAGCCGAACACGCGCATCGTGTTTCTGGAATCCCCCGGTTCGATCACCATGGAAGTGCATGACGTTCCCGCCATTGTGAAAGCGGTGCGCAGCAAGGCGCCGGAGGCGATCATCATGATCGACAACACCTGGGCGGCGGGCGTGCTGTTTAAGGCGCTGGAATTCGACATTGATATCTCTATTCAGGCCGCCACCAAGTACCTGATTGGCCACTCTGACGGGATGATCGGCACCGCGGTCTCCAACGCCCGCTGCTGGGACCAGCTGCGCGAAAACGCCTACCTGATGGGGCAGATGGTGGACGCTGATACCGCCTATATGACCAGCCGCGGCATTCGCACCCTCGGCGTGCGCCTGCGTCAACACCATGAAAGCAGCCTGAAGGTGGCGGAATGGCTGGCGCAGCATCCGCTGGTTGAGCGCGTGAATCACCCGGCGCTCGCGGGCAGCAAAGGCCATGAATTCTGGCAACGTGATTTTACGGGCAGCAGCGGTTTGTTCTCATTTGTGCTTAAAAAACGATTGAGCAACGACGAGCTGGCAGCCTATCTGGATAATTTTACCCTGTTCAGCATGGCTTACTCCTGGGGCGGCTTTGAATCGCTTATCCTGCCAAACCAGCCGGAGCAGATTGCCGCGCTGCGCCCCGGCGGCGAGGTGGATTTCAGCGGAACGTTGATCCGCCTGCATATTGGTTTAGAGAATGTTGACGATTTGATAGCGGATTTAGCGGCAGGGTTTGAACGTATCGTGTAGAGTGCAGCGTGAAAATGTACTCCCTGGACGCATTTGTGAACGCTGCTCTCAGAAAAGTCTGCATGAGTTGCGCCCGCGATCAAAGCCGACGGGCGAAATAGGGAGTACAATAGCGCTATATCTGCTGTTCCACAGGAAAGTCCATGGCTGTTATTCAAGATATTATCGCTGCGCTCTGGCAACACGATTTTGCCGCGCTGGCGGACCCGCACGTGGTGGGCATTGTCTATTTCGTGATGTTTGCGACGTTGTTTCTGGAAAATGGATTACTGCCAGCCTCGTTTCTCCCCGGTGACAGCCTGCTTCTGCTCGCGGGGGCGTTAATCGGCAAGGGCGTCATGGATTTCGCACCGACGATGGTGATCCTCACCTCTGCAGCCAGCCTCGGCTGCTGGTTGAGCTATGTGCAGGGCCGCTGGCTCGGGAATACCCGCGTCGTTAAGGGCTGGCTGGCGCAGCTGCCGCATAAATATCATCAGCGAGCGACCTGCATGTTCGACCGCCACGGCCTGCTGGCGCTGCTTGCCGGGCGTTTTCTGGCGTTCGTTCGCACCCTTCTGCCAACGATGGCGGGCATCTCCGGGCTGTCGAACCGTCGCTTCCAGTTCTTTAACTGGCTGAGCGCCCTGCTGTGGGTTGGCGTGGTCACCACTCTGGGCTACGCGCTGAATATGATCCCGTTTGTAAAGCGTCACGAAGACCAGGTGATGACTTTCCTGATGGTGCTGCCGATCTTTCTGCTGGTTGCTGGCCTCGTCGGCACCATTGCCGTGGTGATTAAGAAGAAGTACTGCAGCGCCTGAGCCCCTCACCCTGCCCCTCTCCCCGCCGAGGAGAGGGAAAAAAGCCTAGACTCCCTGCAGAGTTCTGATGCGCGACGCATCTTCCCCCGGCGTGACGCCAAAGTAGCGCTTAAACTCCCGGCTGAACTGCGACGCGCTTTCATACCCAACCCGCATCGCCGCCGCGCTGGCCTTCATGCCGTCGTGGATCATCAGCATACGCGCCTTATGCAGCCGATAGGTTTTGAGGTACTGCAGCGGCGAGGTGCTGGTCACCGACTTAAAGTTATGGTGAAACGCCGAAACGCTCATGTTCGCTTCTGCTGCCAGCTGGTCAACGCTGAGGTTTTCCGTGTACTGGCTTTCAATGCGCTTGAGGACGCGGCTAATCAGGCTGAAGTGGGTCTGTCGGCTCACCAGCGCCAGCAGCGCCCCGCCTCCCGGCCCCAGCAGCACGTGATAAAGAATTTCGCGGACGATCTGCTTGCCGAGAATACGGGCGTCCAGCGGCCTGTCCATCACGTCCAGCAGGCGTTCAATGGCGCACAGAATTTCATCCGATAAGGTCGCGGAGTTAATGCCGCTCGC
This sequence comes from uncultured Enterobacter sp., assembly GCA_946477805.1. GTDB lineage: Bacteria > Pseudomonadota > Gammaproteobacteria > Enterobacterales > Enterobacteriaceae > Enterobacter. The sequence continues at coordinate 5,150 of CAMKZP010000105.1, read as the reverse complement.
GGCCATTGAGGGCTGGAACAGCTCGTCTTCACCGATCTCCATCAGCAGCTCCTGCAGCTGAAGGATATCGACATTGACGCGAATACCGGCCAGCGGAACCGCCTCCGTCGCGAAGGTTTCACATTCGAAGGGTAAAGGTACCGTCAGGAGCAGGTATTCATTGGTGTCATAGCGAAATACGCGCTCATTGATATAGCCAATTTTATGGCCGGAAAAGAGAAAAACGATGCCCGGCTGGTACATCACCGGGGTTCGCGTTCCCGGCTGTGTGCCGTACAGCAGACGAATATCCGGCAACAGGTCGCCTGGATTATTATCCTTATCAATCAATTTCTTAATCTGCGACGTAAGCTGTAAGCAGATGTCATCGCGGTTCATTATTTCGGGCTCCGGGTACGGTTTCTGACCTGTACAGTTTGCCCCTATTCTCACAGATCCTCCAGCGTCCTGTAGAAATGGGCAAGACATCGGCAGGAATGTGCATTGAGAGGAGTGCGCCAGGCCGCCACAATGTGCAGCATCAGGTAGCCATCTGCGCCGCCACGGTTTTTCACCCACATAAGGGAACGAGCAATGAATAACTTTAATCTTCACACCCCCACCCGCATCCTGTTTGGCAAAGGCGCTATCGCCGACCTGCGCGATCAAATCCCGGCAGACGCCCGCGTGCTGATTACCTACGGCGGCGGCAGCGTGAAAAAGACCGGCGTGCTGGATCAGGTTTACAGCGCGCTGGAAGGCCTGGACGTGCGTGAGTTCGGCGGCATCGAGCCAAACCCGTCGTACGAAACGCTGATGAACGCGGTGAAAATTGCCCGCGAAGAGAAGATTACCTTCCTGCTGGCGGTAGGCGGCGGTTCCGTACTGGACGGCACCAAATTCATCGCGGCGGTGGCCCACTACGCTGACGGCATCGACCCGTGGCACATTCTGGAAACCCGCGGCAGCGACATCAAAAGCGCGATCCCAATGGGCTCCGTGCTGACGCTGCCCGCCAGTGGCTCTTACTCCAACAAGGGCGCGGTCATCTCCCGTAAAACCACCGGCGACAAGCAGGCCTTTATGAACGAACACGTTCAGCCTGTGTTTGCGATCCTCGATCCGGTTTACACCTACACCCTGCCTGCGCGTCAGGTGGCGAACGGCGTGGTGGATGCCTTTGTTCACACCGTTGAGCAGTACGTGACCTATCCGGTGGATGCCAAAATTCAGGACCGCTTTGCGGAAGGTATTCTGCTGACGCTGGTCGAAGATGGCCCGAAAGCGCTGAAAGAGCCGGAAAACTATGACGTGCGTGCCAACGTGATGTGGGCGGCAACTCAGGCGCTGAACGGCCTGATCGGCGCTGGCGTGCCTCAGGACTGGGCGACCCACATGCTGGGCCATGAGCTGACGGCAATGCATGGCCTGGATCATGCCCAGACGCTGGCGGTGGTACTGCCTGCCCTGTGGAATGAAAAACGTGACGCCAAACGCGCCAAACTGCTGCAGTACGCAGAGCGCGTGTGGAACATCACCGACGGCTCCGAAGATGCCCGTATCGATGCCGCCATCGAAGCGACCCGGAACTTCTTTGAAGGCCTGGGCGTCCCAACGCGTCTGTCTGGCTACGGCCTGGACGGCAGCTCCATCCCTGCCCTGCTGGCGAAACTCGAAGAGCACGGCATGACCCAACTGGGCGAGCACGGCGACATCACGCTGGACGCGAGCCGTCGTATCTACGAGGCGGCGCGCTAAGCGTTTTTGTCCTCAAACCTTTCGTTTTTTGACATTTCGTCCAGACTTAATGCACACACGCCATCGGGGGTTCGCCCCCGATGGATGGCAAATGAAGGAGGAATAATGGCAAACCAAACCGTAATCAAGCTTCAGGATGGCAACGTAATGCCCCAGTTGGGGCTCGGCGTATGGAAAGCCGGTAACGACGAGGTCGTCTCCGCCATTCATAAAGCACTGGAAGTCGGCTATCGGTCCATTGATACCGCCGCCGCCTACAAAAATGAGGACGGCGTCGGCACGGCGCTGGCCAGCGCTGGCGTTTCCCGCGATGAGTTATTCATCACCACTAAACTCTGGAATGACGATCAGAAGCGCCCCCGCGAAGCCCTGCAGGAGAGCCTTGAAAAACTCCAGCTCGATTTCGTGGATCTCTATCTGATGCACTGGCCGGTTCCGGCTATCGATCATTACGTGGATGCCTGGAAGGGCATGATTGAGCTGCAAAAAGAGGGGCTGGTGAAAAGCATCGGCGTCTGTAATTTCCAGGTGCATCACCTGCAGCGCCTGATTGACGAGACGGGCGTCGCGCCGGTGATCAATCAGATTGAGCTGCACCCGCTGATGCAGCAGCGTCAGCTTCACGCCTGGAACGCCACCCACAAGATCCAGACCGAGTCCTGGAGCCCGCTGGCACAGGGCGGCGAAGGGGTCTTTGACCAGAAAATTATCCGCGACCTGGCGGATAAATACGGTAAAACACCGGCGCAGATCGTTATTCGCTGGCATCTGGACAGCGGTCTGGTGGTGATCCCGAAATCGGTCACACCGTCGCGCATCGCCGAGAACTTCGACGTCTGGGATTTCCGCCTGGATAAAGATGAGCTGAGTGAAATTGCGAAGCTGGATCAGGGCAAGCGTTTAGGGCCGGATCCGGATCAGTTTGGGGGGTAATTTTCCCTCACCCTAACCCTCTCCCACAGGGAGAGGGTACATTTTACACCCTCTCCCTGTGGGAGAGGGCCGGGGTGAGGGCATCATCGTTATCCGATCTTACGTTTTCCCGTTTTTTTCGCCCCCGTTGCCCCACCGTTCGAACGCTGATGCACAATCGGCGTATGCTTGGTCAGCGCCGGGCGCGTGTGGCGGTTTTGACGACGCGCTTCACGCATTTCATCGAGCGTAGGCGCAGGCACCAGGCAGTCGCGACGCGATCCGATCAGGTGTTTTTTACCCATCTCTTCCAGCGCCTGGCGGATCAGCGGCCAGTTTTTCGGATCGTGGTAGCGCAGCAGCGCTTTGTGCAGTCGGCGCTGTTTATCCCCTTTCGGCACCACCACGTCCTCACTCTTGTAGCCAATCTTGCTCAGCGGGTTTTTCCCGGTGTAATACATGGTCGTCGAGTTAGCGAGCGGCGACGGATAGAAGTTCTGCACCTGATCCAGACGGAAGCGACGCTGCTTCAGCCACAGCGCCAGGTTCACCATGTCTTCATCGCGCGTGCCGGGGTGGGCGGAGATGAAGTACGGGATCAGGTACTGCTCTTTACCGGCCTGCTTCGAATAGGTGTCGAACAGCTCCTTGAAGCGGTCATAGCTGCCCATGCCCGGCTTCATCATTTTCGACAGCGGGCCTTCTTCGGTGTGCTCCGGCGCAATCTTCAGATAGCCGCCAACGTGGTGCGTCGCCAGCTCTTTGATGTAGCGCGGATCTTCTACCGCGATGTCGTAACGCACGCCGGAGGCGATCAGGATCTTCTTGATGCCCTTCAGATCGCGCGCGCGGCGGTAGAGGTTGATCGTCGGCTCGTGGTTGGTGTCCATGTGCTCGCAGATGCTCGGATAGACGCAGGAGAGGCGACGGCAGGTTTGCTCCGCGCGCGGAGACTTACAGCGCAGCATGTACATGTTGGCCGTCGGGCCGCCCAGATCGGAGATCACGCCGGTAAAGCCTGGCACCGTGTCGCGAATGGCTTCGATCTCGTTAACAATCGAATCCTCGGAGCGGCTTTGAATAATACGGCCTTCGTGCTCGGTGATGGAGCAGAAGGAGCAGCCGCCGAAGCAGCCGCGCATGATGTTGATCGAGAAGCGGATCATCTCATACGCCGGGATACGGGCATTACCGTACGCCGGATGCGGCACGCGCTTGTACGGCAGGGCAAAAACGCTGTCCATCTCTTCGGTAGAGAGCGGAATGGCTGGCGGGTTAACCCAGATATAGCGCTCGCCGTGCTTTTGCATCAGCGCGCGGGCGCAGCCCGGGTTGGTTTCGTGATGCAGAATACGGGAGGCGTGCGCGTAGAGCACCTTGTCGCTTTTGACCTTCTCGAAGGACGGCAGCAGAACGTAGGTCTTTTCCCACGGCTTCGGACGCGGCGGCTGTACCACAACGGCTTTGGCTTCGGCTTTTTTCGGCGCAACCGGCTTGTTGTCCGCACACGGCAGATCGTCGCCGTACGGATGCGGGATCGGGTCGATTTTACCCGGCATATCGATGATGCGGGAATCTACCCCGCTCCAGCCCGGCAGCGCTTCTTTGACCATGATCGCGGTGTTGCGCACGTCGCGGATCTCGCCAACCGGCTCGCCCTGCGCCAGACGGTGCGCCACTTCCACCAGCGGACGTTCGCCGTTGCCGAAGATCAGCATGTCGGCTTTGGAATCCACCAGCACCGAGCGGCGCACGGTATCCGACCAGTAGTCATAGTGCGCGGTGCGGCGCAGGCTCGCCTCGATGCCCCCCAGGATGACCGGCACGTCTTTCCATGCTTCTTTGCATCGCTGGGTGTAAACGAGGGTTGCGCGATCCGGACGTTTGCCCGCCACGTTATCGGCGGTGTAGGCGTCGTCGTGGCGCAGCTTGCGGTCGGCGGTGTAGCGGTTGATCATCGAGTCCATGTTGCCAGCGGTCACGCCGAAGAACAGGTTCGGTTTGCCCAGACGCATAAAGTCGTCTTTGCTGTTCCAGTCCGGCTGGGAGATGATCCCCACGCGGAAGCCCTGCGCTTCGAGCATACGGCCGCAGATCGCCATACCAAAGCTCGGGTGGTCGACGTAGGCATCGCCCGTTACCAGAATGATATCGCAGCTGTCCCAGCCCAGCTGGTCCATCTCTTCGCGGGACATCGGCAGGAATGGCGCCGGTCCGAAGCAGGCCGCCCAGTACTGGGGCCAGGAGAAGAGGTCACGATCCGGCTGGATCAGGGAAATTGCGCTCATAGTGCTTCCGAAGAAAAAATAGACAAAAGGGCGGGGATTATACGCTGGAACAATGTGGGAAATGAAGGGGTATTGTGCGGGCAGTTATCCCCTCACCCTAACCCTCTCCCCAAAGGGGAGAGGGGACGGTTTGGTGCGGTCTTACTCCCTCTCCCCTCTGGGGAGAGATACCGTCTTGCCGGTTATCCGGCAAGCGGTATTTCAGCGTTAAAT
>CAMKZP010000104.1 GCA_946477805.1 uncultured Enterobacter sp. | reverse complement strand
TACACTCGACTAGTCGTCGGCAGCGTCAGATGTGTATAAGAGACAGTTTATGATGAGAACGTTCTAATGAAATTTATCAAAACGGCAGTAGCGTCTATTACGCTTTATGCTATTTCTGGTTCAGTGTTTGCAACGACTTATTTTTCGATGCAAGACAAGTCAGACGCTATACAGCACGTCAGGGATGAAGCCAATGCCGCGCACAGCCTGTATAAACTTAGCATCGAGAAATTTAACCTCGACCGCGCAAATTACACTCAGGAAGATCAGGCTATTTCTGATAAGGCCCTGAATATAATTAGAAATGCAGGGTCTCGAATTGCCGAAATTCAGCATGCTGTTGTGATGCCTGTTTCAAAGCCCACGCAGACGACCACGCCGAAATATAACAATAGCTCTTTGACAGGCCCTCATCTTGATAGCAATGTCACCGACGCGCAGCGTCTTACCGCTATTTTAGAGCATGCGCCAAAACCGGTTAACGGCGTAGAGGGTAAAAAAGGAGCGAAAGGTGATAAGGGTAAAGACGGCACAACAACCACAGTGACTCGTATACAGGTTGACGCAGCAACACAAACGAAAGTCGCTAATAATAGCCAGGCGATCAGCGCTACCGCTCAGTATCTGCAGACAACCCGGCAGACCCTCCAGGCAATGAATAACAACGCTAACCAGCAGTTTAAATCATTGCGTGATGAAGTGGATAATAATAAGAAACAGGCTAACGCCGGAATTTCAGGCGCTATGGCAATGGCAGGTTTACCCCAGGTGCAAACCGATCAACGCGTCATGTTTTCTGCCGGAGGCGCAACGTATCAGGGTGAAAGCGCCCTTGCGGTTGGCGCATCTGTGAACTTCAACTCACATGTCATCGGAAAAGTGAGCTTCTCTGATGATACCGCCAATAATATGGGCGCATCAGTGGGTGTCGGAATGGGATTCTAAAAAAAACCACCGTTACGTATATAACCCGCTCGTCTCTGATGAGAACAGCGATGAAAACAAAAAACATGTCCAGATATATATTTATCTCAGCCGTACTCTATCTGATGCTAATTGGCGTCGGGATTTGGATAGGCATGATGTATGTATCCTATTATTTATGCAATTTATAAGGCAGGAAATGAAAAAGTTCATTATTACCATGGCGAGTGCACTTGTACTAGCAGGTTGCGTATCGCCCGATCAGCGCATCGCAAATTGCACGGCGAAAGGCGTAAGTTATGATACCTGCTATTTGTCCGAGCAACTGAGACAACAGAGTATTAATAACGCTTCCCTGTCCGCTGCTTATGCAAATGCGGCAAGCGCGAAAGAAAAGGCGAGTAAACACGCTCACCACAACTAAGGTTTAATGATGAAAGTACAATTAGCAATGATTGCCCTGCTGTTCACAGCCGCGGCAACCCCGGCACAGGCGATCAGCGCGCACTATCGCGCGCAGCTTGAGCGCTCCGGATGCACCCAGGTAAGCGATGGCGATGGCTCTTGCGATATCACTAAAACGAAAGCGGAAAACGCGGCGCAACGAGACCCAGCGACGACCGTTCACGATCCCATGCGGGCGGCCTCATTTTCTTCCGCGACGGTGAATGCCTCAATTTCCAACGGCTTTTTTAGCGCGACCCTAAATGGCAAGAAAGCCACCGTCAAACGTCTGAACGCGGCGTTTTATGAAATCCACGGTCAGGACGTTGTTATATCGTTTAGCCTTGATGAGAACGGTATTACCGAGGCCTCATGGAATAAAACCCGGGGTCATGATCACGGCTTTTTGCAGGTCAGGCAGAAATAACGCATTCAAGGAGGCTTCGCGCCTCCTTTTTCAGCAGCGAAAAGCACGATTTGTCATACTCTTTTCTCAACTTTTACAGTTCTGACAATTCCACCGTAAGCGACTGTTTTTATTACGCGTAAAGTGCAACTTTCTTTAATAAAAGGGGGATAATCTTCCCCCTGTGCTCTCTGTCACAAAACAGTAAGCAAATTAACCATTGAGCCCCGTGGCAAAAGGCTCTATATTGGCGGCGTTTTTTTCAGGCCCCCATCTGTTTTTTAACTTTTTATTCAATCGTTGCTCATAACGAAGCGGCGGTTGTAGGAGTGATATGATGACGGATAAAGTCCGTATTGACACCGTAGATGCCCATAAAAGCAACGAAACCTATCTGGCCCGTCAGGCCGAGTTTGAATCTAACGTCAGGAGTTATCCGCGCAAGCTGCCTTTAGCGATCACTAAAGCAGAAGGCGTGTGGATCACCGATGCAGATAATAAAGAATACCTTGACTGTTTAGCCGGCGCTGGCACCCTCGCGCTGGGTCACAATCATCCTGATGTGCTGAAAAGCATCCAAAATGTCATTACCAGCGGCTTGCCGTTACATACATTGGATCTGACTACGCCGTTGAAAGACGCGTTCTCCGAATACCTGCTCTCTCTGCTGCCTGGTCAGGGCAAAGAGTACTGCCTGCAGTTCACCGGTCCTTCCGGTGCCGACGCCGTTGAAGCGGCGCTGAAGCTGGCGAAAAAAGTGACCGGTCGTAGCGGCATTATCAGCTTCTCCGGCGGTTACCACGGCATGACCCACGGCGCGCTGTCCGTGACCGGCAACCTGTCTCCGAAAGAAGCGGTTGACGGCATGATGCCTGAAGTCCAGTTCATGCCTTATCCGCACGAGTACCGCTGCCCGCTGGGTATCGGCGGTGAGGCGGGCGTGAAAGCCCTGACCTACTACTTCGATAACCTGATCAACGACGTCGAAAGCGGCGTGCGTAAGCCTGCTGCCGTCATTCTGGAAGCGGTTCAGGGCGAAGGCGGCGTGAACCCGGCTCCGGCCGAGTGGCTGCAGCGCATCCGTAAAGTGACTCAGGAACACGGCATTCTGCTGATCCTCGACGAAGTCCAGGCAGGCTTTGCCCGTACCGGTAAATTCTTCGCCTTCGAACACGCTGGCATCGAGCCAGACATCATCGTGATGTCTAAAGCCGTGGGCGGCGGTCTGCCGCTGGCCGTGCTCGGTATCAAAAAGCAGTTCGACGCATGGGCGCCAGGCCACCACACCGGCACCTTCCGCGGCAACCAGCTGGCGATGGCGACCGGTCTGACGACGCTGAAAATCCTGAAAGACCAGAACATCGCGGGCAAAGTGGCCGCACAGGGCGAATGGCTGAAAGGCCAGCTGAAAGAGATGGCGAAACGCTACCCGGTTATCGGCCACGTTCGCGGTCTGGGCCTGATGATCGGTATCGAGATCGTTAAGCCGCACGAAGCCGCTGACCACATGGGCTGCTTCCCTGGCGACGGCGAGCTGTCTGCGCTGATCCAGAAGAAGTGCTTCGAAGCCGGTCTGATTCTGGAGCGCGGCGGTCGTAACGGTATCGTGCTGCGTCTGCTGCCTTCTCTGCTGATCGCCGATGAAGAGCTGAAAGTCTTCCTGGATAAATTCGAGCAGGCGCTGCTTGCTGCGGGCGTTCGCCCGGCGTAACCGGAGTTGTTGATTACGATGTCTGACTCAAACCCAATTTTGTTCTCCTCTGCGCAGAGCATTGATGCTTACCAGCAGGCGATTGAACAGAGCACTCAGGCTGTGATGCAGTGGCTGAAACAACCTGAGATGTACCAGGGCAAAACGGTCGCGGAGCTGCGCGACCGTATTAAGCTGGATTTCAACCCGAAAGGGCTGGGCAACGACGCGGCGATTGAACGCGCCGTGGAGTTCTTCCTGAAAGACAGCCTGTCCGTTCATCACCCGCAGTGCGTGGCGCACCTGCACTGCCCAAGCCTGGTGGTAAGCCAGGCGGCGGAAGTGCTGATCAACGCCACCAACCAGAGCATGGACTCCTGGGATCAAAGCCCGTCCGCAACCATCATCGAAATTAAGCTGATCGAGTGGCTGCGTACCCGCGTGGGTTATCAGGCTGGCGACGCGGGTGTCTTCACCAGCGGCGGCACCCAGAGCAACCTGATGGGCCTGATGCTGGCGCGCGATGCGTTCTTTGCGCGCCTGGGCCACTCGGTTCAGCAGGACGGCCTGGTGGGCGATCTGCGCAAAATTCGCGTGCTGTGCTCCGAAAACGCGCACTTCTCCGTGCAGAAAAACATGGCGCTGATGGGCCTGGGCTACCAGTCCGTGGTGCAGGTGAAAACGGATGAATTCTCCCGTATGGATCTCACCGATCTGGCGGCGAAAATTGAGCAGTGCAACGCCAACGGCGAGCAGATCCTGGCGATTGTCGCGACGGCCGGAACCACCGATGCCGGCGCTATCGATCCGCTGCGCGCGATCGCGGAACTGGCGGCGAAGCACGGCATCTGGGTACACGTTGATGCGGCATGGGGCGGCGCGCTGCTGATGTCCGGGCAGTATCGCCACTACCTGGACGGTATTGAACTGGTGGATTCCATTACCCTGGACTTCCACAAGCAGTTCTTCCAGACCATCAGCTGCGGCGCGTTCCTGCTGAAAGAAGCGCGTCACTACGAGCTGATGCGCTATCAGGCGGCCTACCTGAACTCCGAGTTTGACGAAGAAGCGGGCGTGCCTAACCTGGTGTCCAAATCTCTGCAGACCACCCGTCGTTTCGACGCGCTGAAGCTGTGGATGAGCCTGGAAGCGCTGGGTCAGGAGCAGTACGCGGCGATCATCGATCACGGCGTGACGCTGGCGCAGCAGGTTGCGGCCTACGTGCAGAATCAGCCTGCGCTTGAGCTGGTAATGCAGCCGCAGCTGGCAAGCGTGCTGTTCCGCTTCCGTCCTCAGTCGCAGATGGATGATGCAGGCATCGCCCTGCTGAACCAGAAAATTGGCGATGCGCTGCTGGAATCCGGCCGTGCTAACGTCGGCGTGACCGAGCACAGCGGCATCACCTGCCTGAAGCTGACGCTGCTGAACCCAACCGTGACGCTGGAGGACGTTAAGGTCCTGCTGTCCCTGGTTGAGCGTACCGCACAGGAAGTTCTGGCGAAGTAATGCATACCCCTCTCCCGCCCGGGAGAGGTTTTTTCCCCTGCCCTACCCCTCAGCGCGTTCGCAAAGTTTCAACCATCAGCGTAAAGCAAGATTCTATCAGCGGCGGCAGCGCCTGCGGCGCACGCATCAGCGCGACCGTACGGTAAAGCGCCGGCTGCTGAAGATGTACGACCCTGAGCTGCGGGTCCTGCAGATGCGTGGTGTAGAGCTGGGGCAGAATGGCAACGGCCAGCCTTGAGCGCACCAGGCCGTACAGCGTTTCGATATAGTCCACCTGATAGCGCGCCTGCAGCGACAGGCGATGGCTGTCGGCTAACGCCCCCACCAGACGCTGAATATTGCCTTTCGAGAACACCGCAATATCGCGGCCCACCAGCTGCTTCCAGGGCACATGTGCCGATGCGGCCAGCGGATCGTCGCAGTGCATCACCGCAACAAAGGGATCTTCCTGCAGCGGGAACAGGTCCAGCCGTTCGGGAACCGAGCTGTCCAGCGCGCCGATTGCAAAATCAATCTGCCCTTTCAGCAGCTGCGCCACCAGCGAATCGTTAGTTTGATCGTGAAACTCCACCCTCAGGCGCGGAAAAGCCTGCGCCAGCGTCTGGGGCAAAAGCGGGAACAGCAGGGAGCTGACCGAGGGCACAAGCCCGATACGCACCGTCCCGTCACCGCCCGCCTGAACAATCTGCTGCATATCGTCAAACGCAACCTGAGCCACGCTGAGCACCCGCTGCGCGTGCGGCAGGATGGCGTTGCCGAGCTCCGTCAGCGTCACGGCAGAGGCGGTCCGGTTCACCAGCTTGCCGCCGAGCACCGTTTCAATCTGGCGCAGCGCGCTGCTGAGCGCAGGCTGGCTGATCGCCAGCTTGCTGGCTGTGTCGGTAAAATGACGCAGCTGCGCCAGGGTCACAAAATACTGCAGCTGTCGCAGAGAAAGCGCGGGCAAGCGCTGCCAGGGTTCCGTCGTCATTATCGTCTACACGCGTCGCAGAATAAGCCGGGGTTATGGGGTGATAAATTTTATCAGCTAGGCAAACGTTTGCCGGATGCATAGAGTAGCGTCATTGTTTTAATGCTGGAACTGTTAATTACATGACTGCCGAAACCCGACGCCGTGCCGTGAAGGCCGCACGGGGTGAAATCCCCTTTGACCTGCTGCTCACACACGCCCGCATTGTCGATATGGTAACCGGAGAGATCCGCGAGGCGGATGTCGGCATCGTCGGCCCTCTGATTGCCAGCGTCCACCCGCGCGGCAGCCGCAGCGATGCGCGCGAGACGCACGACCTCAACAACCGCTATCTCTCTCCCGGCCTGATGGATACGCATGTGCACCTTGAAAGCTCGCATCTGCTGCCCGCCCGCTACGCGGAAATTGTGCTGGCGCAGGGCACCACCGCGGTTTTCTGGGATCCTCATGAGCTGGCAAACGTTCTCGGCGTCGACGGCGTGCGTTTAGCGATTGAAGCCAGCCGCGGCCTGCCCCTGCAGGTGATGGTCGCCGCGCCGTCGAGCGTGCCGTCAACGCCGGGTCTGGAGATGTCTGGCGCAGACTTCGCCGGAAACGAGATGACTACCCTGCTCGCCTGGCCTGAAGTGCGCGGCGTGGCGGAAGTGATGGACATGCACGGCGTGCTCAACGGCAGCCAGCGGATGCTGGAGATTATGCAGGCCGGGCTGGACAGCGGAAAGCTGATTGAAGGCCACGCGCGCGGGCTCAGCGGCGCGGATTTACAGGCCTATCTGGCGGCAGGCGTCACCTCAGACCACGAGATGACCTCCGCCGACGACGCGCTGGAAAAGCTGCGTGCAGGGCTGACCCTGGAGATCCGCGGCTCGCATCCCTATCTGCTGCCTGATATCGTCAGCGCCCTGAAAACCCTGCCCCACCTTTCATCGCAAATCACCCTCTGTACCGACGACGTCCCGCCGGATATGCTGCTGGAAAAAGGCGGCATTATCGCCCTGCTGAACCTGCTGATTGAACACGGGCTCCCGGCAACGGACGCGCTGCGTTTTGCCACGCTCAACGCCGCCATCCGCCTGCAGCGCAATGACCTGGGGCTGATTGCCGCCGGACGTCGCGCAGACCTGGTAGTGTTTGATTCCCTGGAAAGATTAACCGCACGGCAGGTTTATGTGGCCGGAAAAATGATTGCCCGTGACGGGGCGACGATCGAACCGCTTGCCGATGCGCCGTTAGCGCTCCCGCGCGATACCGTGCGCCTGTCCGCGCTGGCCGCCGACGATTTCACCCTGAAAATTGACGGTGCTGACCACGGCGTTGCGCGCCTGCGCCATATCAGCGGCGCGCGTTTTACCCGCTGGGGGGAAACGGACGCCCTGGTGCGTCACGGCGCCGTTCAGATCCCCTATGGCTTTAGCCTTATCTGGGTTCAGCACCGCCACGCGCGCCACGCGGCCAAGCCGCAGATCGCCCTGCTCGAGGGCTGGGGGGAGCTGCGCGGGGCGATTGCCACCACCTACTCGCATGATTCGCATAACCTGGTCGTGCTGGGGCGCGATCCGAACGACATGGCGCTGGCCGCCAACGCCCTTATTAACAGCGGCGGCGGCATGGCGCTGGTGCAGAACGGCGAGGTCATCGCCCACGTGGCCATGCCGATTGCGGGCATGCTCTCGGACCTGCCGCCTGCCGAGCTGGCACGACAGTTCCGGGAACTGCGCGATCGCAGCGGTGTGATTGCCGACTGGGAGCCGCCGTATCGCGTCTTTAAAGCAATAGAGGGCACCTGCCTGGCCTGCAACGCCGGGCCGCATTTGACCGATCTTGGATTGACCGACGGCAGCACCCGCCAGATTATCGACCCGCTGATCGCTTACCGGGAAACCCCGGACACAACGCAATGAAACCGAAGGAGAGCCGGATAATGGCCGACAACACCGTAAATTCGCCAGCACCAGGGAGCTGGCTCGAACGTCGTTTTGCACTGCACGCGCGCGGCAGCACCGTGCGCACCGAGTGCCTGGCGGGCATTACCGGCTTTCTCGCCGCCGCCTATTTGCTGGTGGTGATCCCCGGCCTGCTGGCCATCGGGGGCATGGATAAGGGGGCGGCCACCACGGGCACGATTCTGGTCTTTGTCGCCGGCACGCTGCTGATGGCCTTTTACGCCAACCTGCCGTTCATCGTCGGACCGGGCATTGGCGGCTCGGTGCTGGTGGGCGTAACGCTCGCGGGCAGCGAAGGCATCGGCTGGCAAACGGGTTTAGGCATTGCCTGCTGGTCGGGAATTTTATTCTTCCTGCTGACCCGATTTGGCCTGCGCGAGGTGGTCACCCGTTCGGTTCCGCAGTCCATCAAGCTGGGCCTCACGGCCTCCATCGGGCTGTTCGTTGCGGTCCTGGGGTTTCGCAACGCCGGGCTGGTGCTGGCAAACGCTAAAACCAATGCGCTGATGCTGGGCGATTTTCTTGCGCCGGGTGCGCTGGTGGCGCTGGCGGGGCTGTTCCTGGCTATCGCCCTGCAGGCTCGCCGCGTGCCGGGCGCTATTCTGTGGGCGATCCTGTTCGCCACCCTCGTCGGCATTCCGCTGGGCGTGACAAAGTTGCCGTCCAGCTTTATCGATGTTCCCCACTCGCTCACCCCGGTGCTGGGCCATATCGACATGCTCGGGGCGCTAAACATTGCCTTCCTGCCGTTCCTGTTTGTCTTTTTTGCCTCGGAGTTTTTCTCCACCATGGGCACAACGCTGGCGGTTGGGGGCGAAGCGGGCCTGCTGGATGAAGAAGGGAATATGCCGAACATCAATCGTCCGTTTATGGTGGACTCCATTGCCGCCGCGCTAGGCCCCTGGGTCGGGATCCCCGCCGCCACCGCGCTGATCGAGTCCTCCGCTGCCGCCGAGGCGGGCGGTAAAACGGGGATGACGGCGCTGGCCGCCGCCGTGATGTTCCTGCTGATGCTGCTGTTCACGCCCGTCGCGCTGATGATCCCGAAAGAGGCCACTGCGCCAGCGCTGATCCTGATCGGGCTCAATATGTTCAGCGGCTTACGCAAGGTGGACCTGGCGAGCTTCACCGACGGACTGCCGGTGCTGATGATGGTCATGATTACGCTGATCGCCAACAGCTTTGGGACAGGCATCGCGGGCGGGCTGCTGTTCTACATCGTGATTAAAGCGATTGCCGGGAAATGGCGCGACATCCCCGTGGGCCTCTGGATCCTCGCCATTCCTCTGGTGTATTACTTTGCCACGCTGGTGAAGCACTGACCCTGACTGAGACACGGGCGTCCGGAACCGGTAAACGGGTTTATTTACCCTGAAGGGCTTCATGTTTAAGGGAGATGATTTTCAGAATTGATGCAATGAAATTTTAGCCACGGCGAATTACTCTTTGCAGGACGTCATCCCATAAAAACGGTGAATCCTTCGCGCTACACAAGATCGTCCACTTTTGTTACATTTTTTATCGAACAAGCGCTGCGAGGGCACATAAAATAGCGGTCTGTCACGCTGTCACCGCAACAGGCTGAGCGTATCAGTAACGGTACTGTCTCTTATACACATCTGACGCTGCCGACGACTAGTCGAGTGTAGATC